>CAXTSL010000047.1:0-22569 GCA_964246975.1 uncultured Sphingomonadaceae bacterium | reverse complement strand
ATGACCATGCCGGCATAGTCCTGCAGGTGCTTTTCGAGCCACGACACGCTCTCGGCGTCCAAATGGTTGGTCGGCTCGTCGAGGAGCAGGATGTCGGGCTTCTCGAGGAGCAGCTTGCACAGCGCGACGCGGCGCTTCTCGCCCCCCGACAGGCGCTCGACCGAGGCCTCGGGCGGCGGCGTGCGCAGCGCCTCCATTGCCATTTCGAGCTGATTGTCGAGCGCCCAGCCGTCGACCGCGTCGATCTTTTCCTGGAGTTCACCCATTTCGGCGAGCAGCGCATCGAAGTCGGTGGCGTCGGTTGGCTCGCCCATCTCGGCGGAGATCGCGTTGAAGCGCTCGACCATCGAGGCGACGCCGCGCACGCCGTCCATGACGTTGCCGCGCACGTCCTTCGACGCATCGAGCTGCGGTTCCTGGCTGAGATAGCCGACGGTGATGCCCTCGGCCGCCCACGCCTCGCCCTGGAACTCCTTGTCGAGGCCCGCGATGACCTTCATCAGCGTCGACTTGCCCGCGCCGTTGGGTCCGATGATGGCGATCTTGGCACCGGGCAGGAAGCTGAGCGTCAGATCCTTGAACACCGGCTTGCCGCCGGGATAGGCCTTGGTCAGGCCCTTCATGACAAAGGCGTATTGATAGGCCACGGGATGCGGGCTTTCGGCTGGAGGTATCGGCGGTGGCGGCGTCTTAGCCGAAGCGACGGGGCAGTTCAAACGCCCGCGCGCCTCACATCATCAGCTCGGGCTCCGCGCCCGGCTGGCCGTAGGGTGGGCTGGGGATCGCCGCCTGCGCGGCCTTCAAGGCGCGCGACCAGCGTTCGTCGAGTTCGCGGTAATAGGCGTCGTCGCCGTCGATGCGGTGGAACATGTCGGGGACCGACGCGCCCGGCTTGACGGTCAGCACGTCGATCGGCAGGCCGACCGCAAGGTTCGAGCGCATTGTCGAGCTGAACGAGATCAGCGCGACCTTGATCGCCTCGTCGATGGGGGTGTCGTAGGTGATCGAGCGGTCGAGGATCGGCTTGCCGTATTTGTGTTCGCCGATCTGCAGGAACGGCGTGTCGGGCTGGCATTCGATGAAATTGCCGCTGCCATAGACGAGGAACAGCCGCGGTTTGCGCCCGCCGATGCTGCCGCCGAACAGCAGGCTGGCACCGGTGGCAATCTTGTCGTCGGTGACCTCGGCGTCGATCGCCTGCTTGGCCTCGCGCAGCGCCGCGCCGACGAGCGTCGCCGCCTTGAACATCGACGGCACGTTGTCGAGCGTCTCGCGCTCGTCCGCACCCGGCAGCAGCATCGCGTCCTGCAGGCGCGTGACCGCCGCCTGCGTCACCGACAGGCTGCCCGCGCTGGCGACCGCGAGGCAGCGGCCATCGGAGGTCTCGAACAGGCGCAGCTTGCGGTAGGTCGAGATGTTGTCGACGCCTGCGTTGGTGCGCGTGTCGGCCATCATCACGAGGCCGTCGCGGACCAGCACTCCGACGCAATAGGTCATCGCCGTAACCTCCGAGCTGAACTGCCCATGCTCCGCACCCCCTAGGCCGCTCATTGCTGCCCGCCCACCTGGAATACGTCGACGGCGACGTGCATCGTCTCCGAACCGCCGCCGCGCCGCGCGCCGCGTACCGGGGCGGCGTCGAGATAGTCGAGCCCGACCGCGACACGGATGTGGCGGTCGGCGGTCGAGATGCCGTGCGTCGCGTCGAAGCCGACCCAGCCGAGGTCGTCGAGCCAGGCTTCCGACCACGCATGCCCCGCCGGTTGACGCTCGGTATGGACGAAATGCCCCGAGACGTAGCGCGCCGGGATGCCGAGGTGGCGCGCGGCGGCGCAGAAGATATGGGTGAAGTCCTGGCAGACGCCGCGCCTGGCGGCGAACGCCGTCGCGGCATCGGTCCCCGCCCCCGTCGCCTCGGCATCGAAGGCAAACTTGCCGTAGAGGCCGAGCATAAGGGCATGAAGCGTCTGCAGCCGGTCGGGCTGCGCGGCGGTACGGGCATAGTCACGGATTGCGGCATCCGCCGTGCTCAATTCGGTCGAGCGCAGGTAGAGTTGCGGCGGCAGCGGCTCGTTGGCGCCCCGGATGACGCCGCCGGTGTCGATCGTCTCGACCTCGCCGCTGACCGCCATCGCCAGCCGCGTGATCGGGTGTTCGGCGTAGAACATGTGGACGACGTTGCCGAATACGTCGGTCGAGCGGCGCAGCGAGCCGTCGGCGTCGACATCGACGCGCCAGCGCGTCACGGTCTGGTCCTCGTGCCCGTGCGGTTCGACGCGCAGCAGCTGGACCACCGCGCTGGCGGGCAGCGCATAGTCGTAGACCGTTGAATAATCGACCTTGATCCGCATCGTCCCCCCGGACCCAGTCAGAACAGATATTGCTCGGCGATCGCTTCGCCGAGACGGTTGTTGCCGGCAATGAAGCCGCGCAGGAACTCGTGCAGTCCCGACTTGAAGATCGTGTCGATGGTCAGGTTGCCGAGCCGCGCGTGTTCGTGCGCCGCCATGCGGTGCGCCGCGCCCCGCCGCCCCCCGGCGGCGTTGGCCAGCAGGTCGAGGTAGCGCAGGATGTCCGAATAGCAGCAGCCGAGCGAACGCGGGATCTCGCGGTTGAGGATCAGCAGGTCGGCGACCAGCCACGGCTTGACCGAATCACGATAGACCCAGCGGTACGCGGTCAGCGCCGAGACGGTGCGCAGGATCGTCGTCCACTGGAAATAATCGAGGGAGCCGCCGACCGCCTCGCCGCGCGGCAGCAGCAAATGGTACTTCACGTCGAGGACGCGCGCGGTGTTGTCGGCGCGCTCGATGGCACTGCCGAGGCGGATGAACCAGTACGCATCGCCGCGGAGCATCGAGCGGTGCGCCGCGCCGTCGAACGACTGCATCGCCGCCTTGACGGTGTCGAGCAGCCCGACAAGCGCGTCGCGGTCGATCAGCCGCGTGCCGAACTTCTGCACCTCGAGCCACGCGCCGTTGATCGCCTCCCAGCCTTCGAGCGTCAGCGCGGTGCGCACCGCACGGGCGTTGGCCCGCGCCGCCTCGATGCAGCTGCGGATCGACCCCGGATTGGCGGGATCGAGGGTGAGGAAGGCGGAGACCCCGGCCTCGTCGAGCGCCAACCCGCGGTCCTTGTGCGCCTTGGTCATCCACGCCGCCGCCAGCGCGCTCTCCCACGCATTGGTCGCACCGCCATAGGATTGGGGCAGCGACGACAGCCTGAGCGTCGCCTCGATCAACCGCGACAGGAAATCGGCGCGCTCGATATAGCGTCCGACCCAGTAGAGGTTGGCGGCGGTACGGCTCAGCATCGTTAGCTTCTCGTCAGCCGTCGCGGGGGCGGCGGGCGACTCCCGCCCATTTCGATCATGGTCTCGATACGAATGAGGCGTCTCTCGTGATCCTTGAGTTCAACCGCATGCCCTTCGATCGTGCGGGCAGCCCGATCGATGTCGCCATGCATCTCGACGACGTTTCGCGCCGCGCCGAATATGCGATCCAATATGCTCATAGGCTCGCGGTCCGACGAAATTCTTCGAGCTTGGCATAATGCTCGCGGCGCATTTCGTGGATTTCCGCCATCCGCGCATCAGAATAATCGAGCGCTTCGGTCAACCGCTTTTTCATGTGCGCCGCCGCTTCCTCCATCTGTTCGGCAAGCAGGGTCAGCACTTCCTCGTCAGGCGTCGGGTCGTATTCGCGCGCGGCTTGCCGGACCCATTCGCTGGGCGTCAGCCGATGTGTCTTAGCGCGCCGCTCGATGGCGCGTTTTTCATCGGGGTCCATCAGCACGACCATCCGCGCGCTCATCGTCATGTCTGACTCCTCCATGGCAATGACACAACCATATCATATCGAGCGCTAGTCATCCACCACCCACGTGTCTTTCGTCCCCCCGCCCTGGCTCGAATTGACCACCAGCGAGCCTGGGTCGAGTGCCACGCGCGTCAGGCCGCCCGGCACGATGCGCGTCCCGTTCGCCCCCGTCAGCACGAAGGGGCGCAGGTCGACGTGGCGCGGCGCGACGCCGCTGGCGCATAAGGTCGGGCAGGTCGACAGCGCCAGCGTCGGCTGGGCGATGAACTTTTCGGGGTGGGCGCGCAGCTTGGCGGCGAAGGCGGCGATGGTGGCTTGCGGCGCGTGCGGTCCGACGAGCATGCCGTAGCCGCCCGACCCGTCGACTTCCTTGACCACCAGCTCGGGCAAATGGTCGAGGACATAGCCCAGCGCTTCGGGCTCGCGGCAGCGCCACGTCGGAACGTTCCGCAGGATCGGCTCCTCGCCGGTGTAGAACTTCACGATCTCGGGCATGTAGCTGTAGATCGCCTTGTCGTCGGCGACGCCGGTGCCGGGCGCATTGGCGATGGTGACGTTGCCGGCGAAATAGGCGCTCATCAGCCCCGGCACGCCGAGCATCGAATCGGCGCGGAACACCAGCGGGTCGATGAAGGCGTCGTCGAGGCGGCGGTAGATGACGTCGACGCGGCGCGGCCCCTGCGTCGTCCGCATGAAGACGACATCGTCTTTGACCGCGAGATCGCTGCCCTCGACGAGTTCGATGCCGAGCTTGTCGGCCAGAAAGCTGTGTTCGTAGAAGGCGCTGTTATGCTGCCCCGGCGTCAGCAGCACGACGACGGGATCGCCGTTTCCGGGACGCGGCGCGACCGACTGCAGTGTTTCGAGCAGCGCCTCGGGATAGATTTCGACCGGCGCGACCTTGATGCGCTGGAACAGCTCGGGAACGAGCTTGAGCATCACCTCGCGGTTCTCGAGCATGTAGCTCACCCCCGACGGCGTGCGGGCGTTATCTTCGAGGACGTAGAAGTCCTGCGCGTCGGTGCGGACGAGGTCGATGCCCGCGATATGGACCCAGATGTCCTTCGCCGGTCGCCGCCCGATCATCGGCAGGCAATAGCCGGGGTTGAGCAGCACGAGGTCCTCGGGGACGATGCCCGCGCGCAGGATTTCGCGCTTGCCATAGATGTCGGCGAGGAAGGCATTGAGCGCGTCGACGCGCTGGACGAGGCCCTTCTCAAGCGTCTCCCACTCGGAGCGCGGCAGGATACGGGGGACGATGTCGAAGGGGATCAGGCGCTCGGCGGCGTCGGGGTCGCCGTAGACCGCGAAGGTGATGCCGATGCGCCGGAAGAACAGCTCGGCCTGGCGCTGGCGCGTCTCCATCAGTTCGTGGGGCGAGTTTTCTAGCCAGTCGCGGATCGGGCGATAGGCGTCGCGCACCGCTCCGGCGTCCGCCGCCGCGTGGCCGAACATCTCATCAAAAGCCGCTGCCTGTGCCAATTGCCCCCCGGTCGGTGCGCCGCCGGGGGGCATAGTGTGCAGTGCGGCAACAACGCGCAAGCGCCATTGTGCCGGACGCGTAGCTACTGGTCGCGCACCGGGCCTTCGCTGCGGTCGCTGCGCTCGCCGCGCGGCGCTTGCGCCGGACGCTCGGAGGGCGCGGGACGCTCGGCGCGCGGCGGGGGTGGCGCGACCGGCGCGGCCTGCGGTTGCGGCGCGGCGGTCATCGGCTGCGCGGCGCGCGGCGACGGGTCAGAGGGCGCGGCTGTCGCGCCGCCACCCCGACCGCCGCGCATGCTGGCAGCGCCGTCCTCGGCACCGCGTCGCTCGAACCCTCCCGGACGGTCCTCGCGCGCGCGGTTGCCGCGCCCCTCGCCACCACGGTCGACGGGTGGCGCGACAACGGCGGGCGGCACGACGGCCACAGGCGCATAGGGGTCGAGAGGCGCGCGCGGCGTCGCGTCGTTGCGGCGCTCACCATCGCCGCGTCGATAGCCCTGCCGGTCGTCGCCGCCGTCGCCGCGCCGCTGCCAGCCCGGCTGCCGCGCATCGGGTTGCAGACCGACGCGACGCGTATCGTCCGGTCGCCTGTCGTCGCGCCCGACCTCGCTACGCCGGGCATCGTCGCGCCGGGCATCGTCGCGCCGGACATCGTCGCGCCGGTCCCAGGGTCGCGCGCCGACCGCTCCGCCCTGCCCGCTGCCAGGCGAGCCGCCGGGCCCATAGCCGCGATGGCCGAAGTCGCCGCCCCGCGCGTCGCGGCGAACGCTGCCGCGCGTCCGGTCCCAATAACGGTGGTTGTCACGGTACGGCAGGATCGCGTTGTAAAGCCGCCGCTGGTTCAGCGCGCCGCGCGGCACATAAACCCAGCTCGGCGCATACCAGCGGTTGTAATCCCACGCGCCGAAGCCGACGCTGAGGCTGACCTGCGGTGGCAAAGGTGCCCAGCCGGCATAGTCGTCGCCGTCGCGCCACGCGACCCACGCCGGGCCCCAGACGGTATCGGGCAGCCAGACCCAGCCGAAGCGGTCGTCGAAACCCCAGCGGCCATAATGATAGGTCGCCCAGCCGAACGGCTCGTCGCTCTGCCACAGCCAGCCATATTGCTCGGTCTGTTCCCAGCGGCCGATGGTGTAGGGGCGCCAATCGCGGCCGACGTTGGGGGCCCAGGCACGACCGAAGCGGCTCGGCACCCAGCGACCGTAGCGCGCCAGCGGTGCTTCGAAATCGCCAACCGAGCGGATGTTGCGACCGAAGGGCGTGCCGCGCGGGTCGTCGTACCCGGCACGCGCGGCATCGTAATAGGGCGGCGCATCGCGGTAATCCTGCGCGACCGCCGACGTGGCTCCGGCCAGCGCGAGGCCAGCAAGCAGTACCGAACGCAACATGCTCATCACTCTCTCCTGTCGTCCGCGCGCACCATGCCGGTACCGCGCTGACGACAGGATGAATGACTGCGGCGTTCAGGCAGCCTTGAGCGCCGCGCCGAGGTCTTCGAGCTTGGGCGTCACCGCGCCCTCGGTGCGCGGGGCGATCTTGGTGACTTCATCGGCGAGCTTGCCGAGCAGCGTCTTGACGCGGTCGCCGTCGGGAGCATCGCTGTCGAGCGCCTTCTTGAGCGCTTCGAGGTCGCGGACGATGCCCTTGCTGCCGGGAATGTCGATATCCTTGAGGGCGTCCTCCCAGCCTTCGATGATCTTTATCGCGGCGGCGGGCTGGGTTTTCTCGATGCCGTTCTCGAAAGCGGTGGCGGTGGCGGCGAAACGTGCTGGCATGGCGAATTCCTGTCTGGCCGGGATGGCTGCCGCGCTAAACCCGCCAGTCGCGGCGCGGGATGCGGGGCAAGATGCCGCACCGGCGTCGGGGCGACGCACCGGCGATGCGCCTGAAACGCGGCTTCGGCGGTTGACCAATCGCGGGGGCGTGGCATGAGCGCGCGCGTATCGCTTCGGATGACCTATCGCATGAAATCGACGCGTCTCGTTGCCCTGCTGATCGTTCCGGCGCTGCTCGGTGGCTGCGGCGGCGGCGGCGATGCTGCGGCGGACAAGGCGAAGAAGCGCCCGCCGATGACGGTTGCGGTCGAGACCGCCAAGCTCGCCGATTACGACGCGACGCTGACTGCGCTCGGCACCGTGACGCCGCTGCAGTCGGTCGCGGTGCGCCCGCGCGTCGATGGCCAGATCACCGCCGTCCTGTTTCGCGAGGGGCAGCAGGTGACCGCCGGTCAGCCGCTGTTCCGCCTCGACGACCGGCTGATCCGCGCGCAGATCGCGCAGAACCGCGCGGCGCTGGTCAGCGCGCAGGCAACCTCGGCGCAGGCCGCCGCCGATCTGGCGCGCGCGCAGGCGCTGGTCGGGAAGGGTTTCATATCCAAGGCGACGCTCGACCAGAAGCAGGCCGCCGCGTCGACGGGCAACGCGTCGATCGCCTCGGTCCGCGCGACCATCGCCGCGTCGGAAACGTCGCTGAGCTATCTGACGGTGCGCGCGCCGGTCAGCGGGCGGACCGGCGAGATCGGCTACAAGATCGGCGCGACGGTGCGCGCGGGCGACACGACGCCCCTGGTCACGGTCAACCAGCTGTCGCCGATCACGGTGCGCTTCGCGCTGCCGCCCGCGACGATCCAGACGATGCGCGGCGAGATGGCGGCGGGGCCGGTGACGGTCGCGGCGCGCGATCAGACCAGTGGCGACGCGCTGGCGACGGGGCGGCTGGTGTTTCTCGACAACAACGTCGATGCGACGACTGGCTTGCTCGCTGCCAAGGCGCAGTTCGATAACCGCAAGGGCGAGCTATGGCCGGGCGGGCTGGTCAGCATCCAAGTGCCGCTTGCCGGAGCGCGCCAGCTCGTCGGGCTGCCCGAGGCGGCCATCCAAAACGGCCGCGACGGCAGCTTCGTCTGGACGGTGGGGGCGGACAGCAAGGTCGCGATGACCCCGGTCGGCATCGCCGGACGCGCCGGCGGCGTCGCCTATCTCGCCAGCGGTGTCGCGCCGGGAACGCGCGTCGTGTCGGACGCACTCGCCAAGCTCAAGGCGGGCGACGCGGTACGCGTCAAGGGCGACCGGCGGCCCCCCGGCACCGAACGAGCCGCAGCATGAACATCGTCGCGCTGATCGTCTCGCGCCCTGTCGCGACGATCCTGCTGACCATCGCGATCGTCGTTGCCGGATTGTTCGGCTATCGCGAACTGCCCGTCGCGGCACTGCCGCAGGTCGATTTCCCGACGATCCAGATCAACGCCAGCCTGCCGGGTGCCAACCCCTCGACGATGGCGAGTGCCGTCGCGACGCCCATCGAGCGCCAGCTGTCGACGATCGCGGGCATCGACCAGATCATCTCGTCGAGTTCGACGGGCTCGACCAACATCACCGTGCAGTTCTCGCTCGACCGCAATATCGACGCGGCCGCGCTCGACGTGCAGACCGCGCTGTCGGCGGTGACGCGGCGGCTGCCCAACGAATTGCCCGACCCGCCGTCGTTCCAGAAGGTCAATCCGTCCGATCAGGCCGTGCTGGTGCTGGCGGTGCGCGATCCGGCGCGGCAGATGTCCGACCTCCAGCGCATCCTCGACACCACGATCGTGCCGCAGGTCTCGACCATCGCCGGGGTATCGCAGGTCAATGTCTTCGGCGCGAAGAAGTTCGCGGTGCGCGTCCAGTTCGACCCGGCGCGACTGGCGGCGCGCGGCCTGACGCCCGACGAGCTGCGCGCCGGGCTCGCCGCCGCCAACAGCAACACCGCCGTCGGCGTCATCGCCAACGGGCCGCGCTCGTACGTCCTCGACGCCACCGGCACGCTGCAGAGTGCAGCGCAATTCGCCGATGTCGTCATCGCGCAGAAAGACGGCGTGCCGGTGCGTGTCGGCGATGTCGCGATGGTACTCGATTCGGTCGAGAATCTGCGCGGCATGGCGCAATTCAACGGCGAGCCCGCGATCATGATGGCGATCCAGCGCCAGCCGGGTGCCAACGTCGTGCAGCTCGTCGATGCGGTACTCGCCAAGCTGCCACAGCTGCGCGAGACGCTGCCGCGCTCGGCGTCGATCGACGTAATGATCGACCGCTCGCAGTCGATCCGCCATTCGGTCAGCGACGCGCAATACACGCTGCTCGGCACCGCTGTGCTCGTCGTGCTCGTCATCTACCTCGTGCTCGGCGACCTGCGCGCGACGATCATCCCCGGCCTCGTGCTGCCCGTTGCCGCCATCGGCACCTTCGCGGGGATGTATCTGTTCGGCTACAGCCTCGACAATCTCAGCCTGCTGGCGCTGACGCTGGCGACCGGCTTCGTCGTCGACGACGCCATCGTCGTGCTCGAGAACATCGTCCGCCACATCGAGATGGGCAAGAAACCGCGCGAGGCGGCCGTTGTCGCAACACGCGAGATCGCTTTCACCGTCGTGTCGATTTCGGTCAGCCTCGTTGCGGTGTTCATCCCGCTGCTGTTCATGGGCGGCGTCGTCGGGCGGCTGTTCCACGAGTTCGCGGTGACGATGACGATTGCCATCGGGGTCTCGGCGGTGCTCGCGCTGACGCTCATCCCGATGGTCGCGGCGCGTGTCCTGAAGCAGGGCCACGAGCAACCGGGCCGCGTCGCGCGCGTCACCACGGGGGCGTTCGACCGCCTCCAGCGCGGCTATGCGCGCGCTCTCGATTCGACGCTGCGCCACCGTCGCGCCACGCTCATCTTCACGGTCGTGTCGATCGGCGTCGCGGTGTGGGGCTTCACCGTCGTCCCCAAGGGCTTCTTCCCGACCGAGGACACCGGCAGCCTGTTCGTCGGCACCGAATTTCCCGCCGACGCTGCCTATCCGACGATCCAGGCCAAGCAGGATGCGATCAGCAAGATCCTGCGCGCCGACCCCGCCGTGCTGCGCGTCATGCACGCGACGGGCGTCGGCGGCGGCGGTCGCATGTTCGCGGCGCTCAAGCCGCGCAACGAGCGCGATTCGGCCGAGGACATCCAGAAGCGGCTGCGCAAGAAATTCGCGAGCGTGCCGGGGTCGAGCGCGTTTCCCAACATCCCGCAGAACCTGACGCTCGGCGGGCGTCCGTCGTCGTCGAACTATCAGTACACCCTCGCCGCCAACGATAAGGATTTGCTTTACGCCTTTGCGCCGCGTTTCGAGACGCGCCTGCGCGCCACCCCCGGCTTCGAGGATGTCACCTCGGACTATCAGCTCGGCAGCCGTCAGGCGCGCGTCGTCATCGACCGTGACGCCGCCAGCCGCGTCGGGGTGTCGGTCCAGACGATCCGCTCGACGCTCTATGCCGCGTTCGGCAACAGCCAGGTCTCGACGATCTACAGCGACGTCGACAGCTATCAGGTCATCCTCGAAATCCGCCCCGACCTGCAGCTCACCCCCGACAGCATCGCGCAGCTCTATGTGCGGGGCGCGAACGGCGCGACGGTGCCGCTGTCGGCGGTGACGCGCATCGTCATCGAGGGTGCCCCGCTGTCGGTCAGCCACCAGTCGCAGTTGCCCGCCGTGACCCTGTCGTTCAACCTTGCCAAGGGCGTCGCGCTGTCGCAGGCCAAGACGCTGATCGAGGGCGTCGAGGCCGATCTCGGCAAGGCGTCGGCGATCAACGGCTCGTTCCAGGGCAATGCGCAAGCGTTCGAGGCGTCGACGAGTTCGATGCCGATCCTGTTCCTCGCCGCCGTCGTCGTCATCTATATCGTGCTCGGGGTCCTGTACGAAAGCTTCAAGCACCCGATCACCATCCTGTCGGGGCTGCCCGCCGCAGGCATCGGTGCGGTCGCGGCGCTGTGGGTTTCCGGCATGCCGCTCGACGTCATCGGCATCATCGGCGTCGTCATGCTGATCGGCATCGTCAAGAAGAACGCCATCATGATGATCGATTTCGCGCTGTCGGGACAGCGCGAGCAGGGCTGGACCCCCGAACACGCGATCCGCGAAGCGTGCATCAAGCGCTTCCGCCCGATCATGATGACGACCTTCGCCGCCATCGCCGCCGCGCTGCCGCTGGCGCTGGGCATCGGCGCGGGGGCGGAGCTGCGCCAACCGCTGGGTGTCGCGGTGATGGGCGGGCTGCTGGTCAGCCAGGTGCTGACGCTGTTCATCACGCCGGTGGTCTATCTGGCGATCGAGGGGCGGGGCAGACGCAAGGCGGCGACGCCCGAACTGCTCGCCGCGCCGGAGCCGCAGCGGCTGGCGGCGGAGTAGCTTGCCCCCCTCCCGTCCGCCGGATAAGCCCCGCGCGAACCCCAGTATCCCGAGGCCCCAATGTCCGACACGATCACCCTGACGCTCACCGAGGACGAGGCCGAGATCGTGCTGTCGGCGCTCGAGGACGACGGCGAGTCCTATATGGACGCGGCGCGCGAGGCGTTCGCGGAAGGGGACAAGACCAACGGCCAGACCTTCGGCGAGGCGGCGGATCGCATCAAGCTGCTCGCCAGCCGCCTCAAGGGCATGATGTCTGGGCTTTGAGCGCCGCGCCGCAAACCGCGCCGCTGCCTCTGGCCGGGATCAAGGTCCTTGACCTCGGTTCGGTCGTCTTCGCGCCCTATGCCGGGCAGTGGCTCGCCGACCTCGGGGCCGACGTCGTCAAGGTCGAGGCCCCGGGCGGGTGCAGCACGCGCTACACTGGGCCGAGCCACGAGCGCGGCATGTCGGCGATCTTCCTGGGCGTCAATCGCTCGAAGCGGTCGATCGTCCTCGACCTGTCCGACGCCGCTGGACGCGAGGCGCTGCTGCGCCTCGTCGACGGCGCCGACGTGCTCCTCCATTCGATCCGCCCGCAGAAACTGGCCAAGCTCGGGCTCGATCCGACAACCTTGCTCGCTCGTAATCCGCGGCTGGTGTTCGCCGGACTGCACGGCTTCGCCGATGGCGGGCCGTATGCGGGCAAGCCGGCCTATGACGATGTCATCCAGGGCATGACGGGTATCGCCGACCTGATGGCTCGGCAGAGCGGCACGCCCGCCTATTTTCCCGGCATCAACGCCGACAAGGTCAGCGGGCTGACCGCGGCGATCGCCATTCTCGCGGCATTGGTGCGGCGTAACGCCACCGGCGCGGGCGGCTTCGTCGAGATTCCGATGTTCGAGAGCGTCGTCGCCTTCAACCTCGTCGAGCATCTCTACGGCGAGCAGTTCGTGCCGCCGCGCGGCAACATGGGCTATGCCCGCGCGATGGCGCCGTGGCGGCGACCGCTGCCGACCAGCGACGGGTATCTGTGCACGATGCCGTATACCGACGCGCACTGGCGGGCGTTCTTTGCCGAGGTCGGGCGAGCCGACCTTGCGACCGATCCGCGCTTCGTTGATGTCGCGGTGCGGACGGTCAACATCGCCGCGCTCTACGCCTTCGCCGCCGAGACGATCGCGACGCGCACGACCGCCGACTGGGTGGCGACACTCGAGCGCCTGCAGATTCCTGCCGCGCCGATGGCGACGCTCGAGGACCTGCTCGACGATCCACAACTGGCCGCGAGCGCGTTCTTCGAGGAACTGGCCGACGCGGCGGGGACGCTGCGCTATCCGGGCGTGCCGGTGCGATTCGACGGCGTGCGTCCGCCGCTGCGCTACCCGCCGCGACTGGGCGAGCATACGCGTGCCGTGCTGGCCGAGGCAGGTTTCGCCGACGCCGATATCGACGCGCTGGTAGCAAGCCGGGCGGCGCGGGAAAGGGACTGACCTTTCTTCCCCCTCCCCTCCCGGTGAGCACTTGCGAACCGAGAGAGGGGAGGGTCGGGGTGGGGTGTCTTACCACGAGACGCGGCCATTGGGGCGGCAGCACCCCACCCCGACCCTCCCCTCTCTCCGCTTCGCGGGGAGGGGAGGGGGAAGATCAGTGCAGCTTCAACTTTGGCCGCACGACCTGATTGACGTGCCCGACCACCAGCAGTGACAGCCCCTTCGCCCAGCCGTGGATCGCCAGCAGATGCATGCGGTACAGCGACGTATAGACCAGCCGCGCCAGCCGACCCTCGATCGCCATGCTCCCGCCGACGAGATTGCCCATCAGGCTGCCGACCGTCGTATATTTGGCGAGGCTGACCAGCGAACCGTTGTCCTGGTAGACGAACGCCCGCAGCGGCTTGCCGTCGATCAGCGCGCGGAGGTTCCGATAGGCCGTCGTCGCCATCTGGTGCGCCGCCTGCGCGCGCGGCGGTACCGGGCGCTCGCCGGGGGCGGGAACGAAACTGGCGCAGTCGCCGATCGCGAAGATGCGCGGGTCGCGTGTCGTCTGTAGCGTCGGCAGGACGACCAGCTGGTTCGACCGCGTCGTCTCCAACCCCGCGATGTCCTTGAGGAAATCGGCACCCTTGACCCCCGCCGCCCAGACCTTGAGGTCGGCGGGGATCGTCTCGCCGTCCTTCGTCAGGATCGCCTCGGCGGTCGCCTCGACGACCTGCGTGCCGGTCAGCACGCGCACCCCCAGCGCTTCGAGTTCAGCGGTCGCCGCCGCTGCGAGTTTCTCGGGCAGCGCGGGCAGCAGGCGCGGCCCCGCCTCGATCAGCGTCACCTGCAGCCGCGTGCTGTCGAACACCTCGAGACCGTAGAACCCAAGCGCGTCGGCGGCACTGTAGAGTTCGGCGGCGAGTTCGACCCCCGTCGCGCCGCCGCCGACAATGGCGACGCGGGCATGGGCGTCGGCGAGCGGATCGGCGGTCATCGCGCGCGACACGCGCAGGCACTGGTTGAGCAGGCGGCGGCGGAAACGGTCGGCCTCGGCGCGGGTGTCGAGCGCCAGCGTATGCTCGCGCACCCCGGGTGTGCCGAAGTCGTTCGATACCGAGCCGATGGCGAGCACCAGATAGTCGAAGCGGATGCGGTGGCGTCCGATGACCTCGCGCCCGTCCTCGTCGACGATGGGCGCGACGATGACCTCGCCCGCGTCGCGGTCGATGCCTTCGAGCGCGCCGTCGAAATAACGATAGCCCCAGCGATACGCGTGGCTGCGGTAGCCGACCTCGTCCAGATTGGCGTCCAATGACCCCGCCGCAACTTCGTGGAGCAGCGGCTTCCAGATGTGCGTCGCATTGGGATCGACGAGGATGATGTCGAAGTCGGTGCGACCGAGATTGGCGCCGAGCTTGGCGACCAGTTCGAGGCCGCCCGCGCCGCCGCCGACGACGACGATCTGCGTCTTGCGTCCGTCAGTCCGCCGCCCCGCCATGAACTTCCCCCACTTGCCGCGTTGCAGCCTAGGCTGCGGCGGCGCGCGGACCAAGGGGGCTTGCAAGCAGGGTCGTCACGTCGCGCGAAGACAGCGCGTGGTGAAAATAAGTGCCCTGCGCAAACGCGCAGCCGAGGCCCGCGAGCACCTCGGCCTGGACTGCATCGGCGACCCCGTCGGCGATAACCGCGAGCCCGAGATTCGCCCCGAGCCCGGTGATCGCACTGACGATCGCGTGCCCACCGCCGGATCCGACCTGCCGCACGAAGCTGCGGTCGATCTTGATCGCCCCCAGCGTCAGCCGGGTCAGGTGGGTCAGTGAGGCATAGCCCGTGCCGAAATCGTCGAGCGTGATGCAGACACCCGCCGCGCTGAGCGTCGCCAGAGCCGCCGCGCTGCGCTCCGCCCCACGCCCCAGCAGCACCGTTTCGAGAACTTCGATGCGAAGCAGCGACGGCGCGACCCCCGCACTCGCCAGTCGTGCAAGAAACCGCTCGGCATAGTCGCCGCGCCGCAGTTCGACCGACGAGACGTTGATCGCGACGCGCCCGGTCACGAGACCCGCAGTGCGCCACCCCGACAGGTCGGCGAGGACCGCATCGAGCATGGCGTCGCCGAGGCGCACCGCGAGGTCGGCGTCCTCGCCCGCGACGCTGGCGTCGAGCGGCTCGATCGCCCCGCCATGGTCGATGTGCGCCAGCGCCTCGCAGCCGATCACCGCACCGCTGACGATCCGCACGACCGGCTGGTAGCAGGGCTTGATCCATCCGGCTTCGAGCGCGTCACGCAGCGCCTGCAACGCCGTCGCGTCGCGCCGCACCTGCGCGCCGAGCGCCGGTTCGAACATCGTCACCGCGCCGCGCCGCAAGCTCTTCGAACTATACATCGCGATATCGGCGTTCTTGAGCAGCGCCGAGGCATCGCGCCCTTGGCACGGCGCGAGCGTCACCCCGATGCTCGACCGGCAGGTCAGCGTGTGGCCATCGTGAAGGAAAGGCTGGGCGAGGCGCGCGCGCAACGTCTCGAGCCGCGCGGTCACGTGGTCCGCGTCGCGGCAAGCGGGAATCAGGATGGTGAACTCGTCGCCGCCCAACCGCGCCACGGTCTCGTCGGGATAGGCGAAATCGCGCAGCCGCTCGGCGAGCACGACGAGCAACGCGTCGCCGGCGGCATGGCCGAGGACATCGTTCACCGCCTTGAAATCGTCGATGTCGAGCAGCGCCAGCGCGACCATGTTTTTTCCGCCCGCCGCAGCCAATGCCGCCTCGAGCCGCTGGTTGAACAAGGTCCGGTTGGCGAGGCCGGTCAGCGCGTCGTGTTCGACGATCCAGCGCAGCTTCGCCTCGGCGCGCTTGCTGTCCTCGATGTTGGTCAGCGTCCCGACCATCCGCAGCGCGCGACCCTGCGCGTCGCGGTCGAGCGCGGTACCGCGGTCGAGCACCCAGACCCAGCCGCCGTCCTTGGTGCGAATCCGCATCTCGACCGCAAATTCGGTCGTGTGCCCCGCGACATAGTCGGCCATCGCCTTGAAAAACCGCTCGCTGTCGTCGCGGTGTACCATGCGGTGATAGTCGATCGGGATATAATCGACGTCGACGTTGCGGAAGCCCGAGATGTGCAGCGCACTGCCGCTGATCATTACCGTGTCGGTCGCGGCATCCCATTCCCACACACCCACGCCGGTGCCGTCGAGCGCCTGCGACAGGCGCTGCTGGATCGAGGCGAGGTCGCGCTCGGCGACCTTGCGCGCGTGAATATCGGTGATGCAGCCGACGTAACCGACCGCAACGTCATTGTTGTCGTCACCGCGCGGACGGCCCGAACTCAACATCCAGCGATATTCGCCGTCATGACGGCGCAGACGGAAGTCGAGATCGAACGACGTGCGCGCCGCGACCGTGGCGCGGACCGGTGTCAGGCGCGCGCGGTCGTCGGGATGGATGGCCGCCATCCAGCCGAAGGCGAGCGCTTCGGCGTCGGTCTGCCCGGTGTAGTCGTGCCAGCCGCGCGACAGATAGGTCGTGCGGTTCTTCGCGTCGGTCAGCCAGATCATCGCCGGCGCGTCGTCGGCAAGGCGCTTGAAGCGGGCCTCGCTCTCGACCAGGGCTTCGGTTGCGGCGCGGCGCTCGTGGACATCGTCGCTGGTCCCGTACCAGCCGGTGACGTGGCCATCGACGCGGTCGGGAAACGCCTGCAGGCGCGTCCAGCGGTAGGGGGCACCGTCCATGCCCCGCGCCCGGACCTCGATGTCGTAGGCGCTGCCCTCGGCCATCGAGCGAGCCCAGGTGGCGACGGCAAACGCGCGGTCGTCGGGATGGATCAGCGCCGCTTGATCCTCGGGATTGTCGAGTTCGGCGTCGGTGCCGAGGCGGTCGGCGGTGGTCTGGCTGACAAACGAGACGCGCCCGGAGGCATCGGCAGTCCAGAATGCCGCCTTCGAGACTTCGAAGAAGCGCGCATAATGTCGGTCAGCGTCGCGGCGCGCCGTTTCCGCCAGCTTCGATGCTGTCAGGTCGACGACGAAGACGGTGACCAGGTCGGTCTCGTCGGCGTCGATGGTAAAGCCGACGATGACCGGCCAGCGGCTGCCGTCCTTGCGCCAGAACTCCTTTTCATAGGTCGCCGAGTAACCGGCGTGCCGCGCCGCCGCCAGCCGTTCGACATCGGTGGGCAGCCATTCGGGCGGCGTCATGGCGACCCAGTCGAGCGTCCCGGCCTCGATTTCGTGGCGGTCGTAGCCCGACATCGCGAGGAAGCTGTCGTTGGCCCAGTCGGGACCCTTGCGAATGCTGCCGCGCACGACTCCGACGACGCCGTGCGCGAAGACGCGCGCCAGATCGTGCGGCAGTGCGGGCGACGACCGGCGGCGGTCGCCGTCATTGGCAGCGAACGACAGCGCGGCGCGCGGTGCCGCCGCAATGGGCGTCCTCGCTTCCGCTGCCTCGTCGTACCGCGTTGCCATTACGCCGCCCCGCCCCTTTGTCGTTCGCGCACCGTTTGGATAACGGCCCCGCAGTCGCGCACCTGCCCGTCAAGTGGGACTTGGATGCAGTATGCGGCGCTGTCACTGCCGCGTGGCCGTCAAGGGTCAGGAAGTCATGCTATGGACCCAAATCTTTAATAAAGCTTTGGTTGCACAACGCTGTCGGCCACATCCCGTGCGATTTGTTACGAGATTTGGACCGCTTTGGATGCAATACGGGATAGGTCGACATGCGGCGCGCGCACGCTAGACTGGTGGGCCCCGATCCTTCGAGAGGCCAGGCGATGACGCGCATGTTGACCGCCCTGTTACTTGTCGGCGTCGCCGTGCCTGGCGCCGCGCGGACGATCGCCGTCGCACCCGGGCCGGGCGCACAGGCGCGGCTGCAGACCGCGCTGATCGATGCCGCGCCCGGCGATACGGTGCAGCTTGCGGCGGGACGCTTCGCGTTTACCGAAGGGCTGTCGCTCGATGTTGCGGGGGTGACCGTGGCGGGGGCGGGCGAGACGCGGACGGTGCTGTCGTTCGACGGACAGAAGGGGTCGGGCGAGGGGCTGCTGGTGACCTCGAACGACGTGCTGCTGCGCGATTTCGGCGTCGAGAACGCCAAGGGCAACGGGATCAAGTCAAAGGGCAGCAAGGGCATCAGCTTCGTGCGCCTGCGCGTCGAATGGACCGGCGCGCCGAAGGAAACCAACGGCGCCTACGGCGTCTATCCGGTCAGTTCGAGCGATGTGCTGATCGACCGCGTCACGGTGCGCGGCGCGTCCGACGCAGGCATCTACGTCGGTCAGTCGAAAAACATCGTCGTCCGCGACAGCCGCGCCGAGTTCAATGTCGCGGGCATCGAGATCGAAAACAGCTACAATGCCGACGTTTTCGGCAACGTTGCGACGCACAATGCGGGCGGCATCCTGATCTTCGACCTGCCCGGCCTGCCGCAGATGGGCGGCCATTCGATTCGCGTCTTCAAGAACGAGGTCGTCGCCAACGACACGCCGAACTTTGCCGCCAAGGGCAACATCGTCGCGCAGGTACCGACGGGTACGGGCATCATGGTGATGGCCAATCGCGATATCCACGTCTTCGACAACCGCCTCGACGGCAACGGCGGCGCGGCGGTGATGCTGGTCTCCTACCGCAGCGCGTTCACCGATCCCGCCTACAACCCGCTGCCGCGTGGCGTCGCGGTGCATGGCAATCGCTTCGGTCGCAACGGCTTTGCGCCGGCGTTCGAGGGCGGCAAGGAACTGGCGGCGGCGGTCGGCGGCACGCTGCCGCCGATCATGTGGGACGGCGTGACCGGCTTCCGCACGCCAGGCGGCGAAATGGTCAGCCCGGCCACCAGTCTCGCGGTCGCCGACGGCCCGATGCTGACGCTCGGGCTCGTCACGCAGGGGGCATCGATCGGCGCGGCGCGTCCGTCGCTCGCCCCGCCCTATGGCGGCGCGGCGCTCGCCGAACCGGCGGCGATCGCGCTGCCGGCACCGCAATTGGCGCGGGCGGCGGGCGGTGTTCCGACCGCTGCGCGATGAAGTTTCGGATCGACCTGCTTGCCCTGCTGGCGCCGCTCGGCTTCACCCCTGCCCCGCTGCCAGTCGATCTGGCGCTGGTGCTCGCGCCGCAGCCGGCACCGACGCTCGCCGCCTATCGGCTGTTTTCGGATGCGGGTGCCCGAACGCCGAACGCCGGGCTGACGCCCTACGCGCTCAACACGCCGCTGTTCAGCGACTATGCCGACAAGCACCGGCTGCTCTTCCTGCCGCCGGGCCGCGCCGCCACATACACGCCGACGGGCGTTCTCGACCTCCCGGTCGGCACGGTGCTGGTCAAGACCTTCGCCTACCCGGCGGCGGCGCGCGAACGCTTCATCGAGACGCGCCTGCTGATCCGCAAGGCCGACGGCTGGGTGCCCAACACCTATGTCTGGAATGCGGCGCAGACCGAGGCGCGACTGGTCCGCTCGGGCGCGCGCGTGGCGGTGTCGTACCGCGGTCGCGCGATCGACTATGCCGTGCCCAACGTCAACCAGTGCAAGCAATGCCATCTGCAGGGCGACGCGGTGACGCCGATCGGTCCGAAGGCGCGCAACCTCAATGGCGATCTCGACGGCGAGAACCAGCTGGCGCGGCTGATCCGCGTCGGCCTGTTGACCGGCGCGCCGCCGCTGGCGCAGGTCGCCGCGACGCCGCGCTGGGACGACCCCCGGACGCCGGTTTCATCACGCGCGCGCGCCTATCTCGACAGTAACTGCGCGCATTGCCACAGCCGCGCGGGGTTCGCGTCGAATTCCGGCCTGTATCTCGATCTCGAGGAAACCGACCCTGCCATCCTTGGCATCGGCAAGCGTCCCGTCGCGGCGGGACGCGGCTCGGGCGGGCTGGCCTTCGCGATCGCGCCCGCGCATCCCGAGGCGTCGATCCTCGTCCACCGCATGGCGTCCGACGAGCCCGGGGTGATGATGCCGCAGTTCGGGCGGACGGTGACGCACGCGGAAGGGGTCGCGCTGATCGAGGCGTGGATCGCGGCGATGCCCGCCGCGTGATCGGCGCTGCCGACGCGGCAGTGCTTTATTTGATCATCCAGAACGACAGCAGACGGCGGCAGTCGTTTTTTTGGCACCCGACCGGATTCAGCGCGGTATCGGTCCGAAACACGATTTTCACGACCATATTCGACTGCATCGCCGCAACCCCGAGCACAGCGAGCTGCCCGGCGAGCGGACTACTGGATTCGACCGCGAAATAGGGTGTTTGCTCATAGAGAAACTTGTCGATCTTGGTTTCGAGCGCGCCGCCCGGTCCGTTGTTCGACGATGGCATCGGGGGTTGGCTGCACCGGATATGGACACGGGCTTCAAAGGCCGTGACGTCGGTAATCAGACAGTATCGCTCTGCCGTGGTGGCGGCGACGACAGGTGCGGCGATGCCTGCGGAGACGACCGCAGCAAGCCGGACGAATATTCTGATCGATCGCATCCGCTGCTCCCGTTGCTCAACACCGTCAATTTAACCCCCCGCGCGCCGTGCTCGCAAGGTGCGCCAGCATCGCGGTGGTGACCGCGCCGCTGGCCCGCGCGCGCGCCACCGGGGCGGCGATGCGTTCGACGCGGGAGGCGTTGTCCTTGAGCCAGGCATCGACCGCAGCAACCGGATCGCCGCCTTCGGGCACGACCCGGCGCATCAGGTCGAGGCGAAGCTGTTCGAAGTCACGCACCAGCCCGGCCTGCAGCAGGCGCTCCCATGGATCGGCGGGGTCGAGCCCGGCCGCGGCACCCTTGGCCCAATCGAGACCGAGCGCCTCGCCGAGCCGCGTGTACGCCGCCGCTGCCGCCGCCTCGTCGAGCCCGAGATCGGCAGCGAGCAGGCCGACCCCGACCGCGCCGTCGAGCGCCTCGATGCACAGCAGCCGCTCGACGATGGCGGGGGGCGTGCCCCAGCCCGTCAGCCGCGCCCGCGCCCGCTCGATCTGCGCGCGCGGTTCGGGGCGCAGCAGGTCGAAAACGCTGCCGCCGAGCCGCTCGATCCCGGGCTTGAGCTTGGCGACCAGTTCGGAGGGCGAACGCCCGCCGCCCGAACGCAGCAGATCGGCCATCTGCGTCCGCAGCACCGCGACGGCGTCGACGTGCAGGTCGAGCGCGACGGTGCCGGGGATCGCCGCCGCCTCGATCGCCGCCCACAGGTCGCGGAACTCGAACAGCACGCGCGCCGCGACGAAGGCCCCCGCGACCTCGGCGAGGCCGACGCCCATCTCCTCGGCCAACTCGAACGGCAAAGTCAGCCCGCCGCGATTGATCAGCGCATTGGCGAGCTTGGTCGCGATCAATTCGCGGCGCAGGCGGTGGCCGTCGATGGCGGCGGGAAAGCGCTCCTGCATCGCCTTGGGGAAGGCCATGTGGAGGTCGGCGGCGAGCAGCGCATCGTCGCACAGCGCGCTCGTCACCAGCACGTCGTAGACGGCCATCTTGGCATAGGCCATGACGACCGCGAGTTCGGGACGTTCGAGGTGCCCGCCGCTACGCCCGCGCTGCGCCAACGCCTCGGCCGACGCCAGCCCCTCGACCTTGCGGTCGAGTTGCGCGGGGCCGTCTTCGAGCGCCTCGATCAGCCGGATGTGGCCGGGCAGCGCCGCCGCCCCGCCGCGCTCGGCGATACTCAGCGCCTGCGTCTGGAGGGTATTGTCGCGCAGCACGAGTGCGGCGACGTCGGGGGTCATCGCGACGAGCAGCGCGTCGCGCCCCGCCTCGTCGAGACGCCCGGCGGCGACCTCGCCGTTCAGCGCGATCTTGATGTTGACCTCGTTGTCGGAGCAGTCGACGCCTGCCGAATTGTCGATGAAGTCGGTGTTGATGCGGCCCCCGGCAAGCGCGAATTCGAGGCGTCCGGCCTGCGTCAGCGCGAGATTGGCACCCTCCCCCACGACCTTCGCGCCGACCTGCGCGCCGTCGACGCGATGCGCGTCATTGGCACGGTCGCCCGCGTCGGCGTTGCTTTCGCTCGCCGCCTTTAGATAGGTGCCGATGCCGCCGAACCACAGCAGATCGACCTTGGCCTTGAGGATCGCGACGATCAGCGCGTCGGGCGACAGTTCGTCGGTCGCGATACCCAGTGCGGCGCGCACCTGGGGCGTGATCGAAATCGACTTCTGGCTGCGCGGAAAAACGCCGCCGCCCGGCGAGATCAGCGTCTTGTCGTAATCGTCCCACGACGAGCGCGGCAGCGCGAACAGCCGTGCGCGCTCGGCAAAGCTGATCGCGGCATCGGGCGCAGGGTCGAGGAAGATGTGGCGGTGGTCGAACGCCGCGAGCAGCAGGATCGACTGCGACAGCAACATGCCGTTGCCGAACACGTCGCCCGACATGTCGCCGCAGCCGACGGTGCGGATCGGATCGGCCTGCACGTCGACGCCGAGCTCGCGGAAGTGCCGCGTCACCGAAATCCACGCGCCCTTGGCGGTGATCGCCATCGCCTTGTGATCGTAGCCATTCTTGCCGCCGCTCGCGAACGCGTCGCCGAGCCAGAAGCCATGACGCAAGCTGATCGCGTTGGCGATGTCGGAGAAGGTCGCGGTGCCCTTGTCGGCGGCGACGACGAGATAGGGGTCGTCGCCGTCGTGGCGCACCGTGCCCTGCG
>CAXTSL010000046.1:4490-23525 GCA_964246975.1 uncultured Sphingomonadaceae bacterium | reverse complement strand
CCAAGGCCATCGAGACATCGTCGACGCTGCTGTCGACGATCATCAACATCCGCTAGGCACGTGGACCGCCTGATCTACACCGCGCTGACCGCGATGCGCGGTGCCGCCGCCGCGCAGGGGGTGACGGCGAACAATCTCGCCAACGCGCACGTGCCGGGGTTCCGGCGCGAACTGTCGTCGCTGACCGCGCACTGGCTCGGCGGCGACAGCGACACGACGCGCGTCGAGGCCGACGACCTCGTCCGCACGGCCGTCGCCGATGCGGGCGCGGTCGAGGCAACGGGCGCGCCGCTCGACATCGCGGTCGACGGGCCGGGCTGGATCGCGGTGCAGGCGCGCGACGGCAGCGAGGCCTACACGCGGCGCGGCGACCTGCGGATTTCGGCGAGCGGCGTGCTCGAGAACGGCGAAGGGCTGGCGGTGCGCGGCGAAGCGGGGCTGCTGACTGTGCCGCCCGGCCTGCCGCCGACGATCGCCCCCGACGGCACTCTCAGCGCGGGGAGCATCGTCGCGGGGCGCATCAAGCTGATCGGCGGCGACGAGGCGCTGGCGAAGCGCGGCGACGGGCTGTTCGGCACGGGTACGCCGCGCGACGCCGATCCGAAGGTGCGCCTGCGCCCCGGCAGCCTCGACAGCAGCAACGTCCAGACCGCGAGCAGCCTCGCCGAACTCCTCGAACAATCGCGCGGCTTCGACACGAGCACGCGGCTGCTCCGCATGACGCGCGAAATCGACGAGGGCGGGACGCGGCTGATGCGGCTCGACCAGTGAGGCGCGGAGGCCCCCTCCGGCGCTGCGCGCCACCGCCCCCTGAAGAGGGGGAGGATCTGAACATGCGGCTCCTCCACCTCTTCAGGGGGAGGTGGCGGCGCAGCCGACGGAGGGGGCACCGCACGCTCGACACGCCGGAAAGGACCGTCTTATGACCTCCCCCCTGCAAATCGCACGCTCGGGCCTCGACGCCCTCGACGCGCGCGTGAAGGTGATTTCGAACAACCTCGCCAACGTCAACACGACGGGGTTCAAGCGCGACCGCGCGAGCTTCGCGACGCTGATGTACCAGACGACGCGACCGGCAGGCGCACCGGCGGGCGACGGCGCGCAGTACGCGGCGGGGCTCGGCACCGGCACCGGGGTGCGCGTCGCGGGGTCCGAGCGTATCCACGTCCAGGGTGCGCTGACGCAGACCGACAACGCGCTCGATCTGGCGGTCGAGGGCAGCGGCTTCTTCGCGGTGACGCGCCCCGACGGGGCCACCGCCTACACCCGCGACGGGGCGTTCAAGCTCGACGCGACGGGACGGCTGGTGACCGGCGGCGGCGACAGGCTGTCCCCCGAGATTGCCATCCCCGACGGTGCGCAGAGCATCACCATCGCCGCCAACGGCACCGTCTCGGCGGTGCTGGCGGGCACGACGACGCCCGCCGAACTTGGCCAGATCACCGTGGCGCGCTTCCTCAACCCGGCGGGGCTGCAGCCGATGGGCGAGAACCTCTACGCCGAGAGCGCCGCGAGCGGCACGGCGCAGGTCGGCGTGCCAGGCACCGACGGCGCGGGGGCGGTGCGGCAGGGCGCGCTCGAGGCGTCGAACGTCAGTACCGTTCAGGAACTCGTCGACATGATCGAGACGCAGCGCGCCTATGAGGTCAACGCCAAGGTCATCAACGCCGCCGACGAGATGGCGCGGTACGTGAACCAGAATGTTTGAGCGCGGCCCCCTCCGGCGCTGCGCGCCGCCTCCCCCTGAAGGAGGGGGAGGAGCAGAACGGCGATCCTCCCCCTTTTCAGGGGGAGGTGGCGCGCAGCGCGGGAGGGGGCTCGCGCTCGCGGCTTTCGTGTCCCTCGCCGCCTGCGCCCTCACCCCCTTCGCCCCCACGCCCCCCGTCCCCGCAACGCTCGCCGCCGCACCCCTGCCCCGCCCCGCCAGTGCCAGCCTATACGACCCCGCGCGCTACGCCGCGCTCGCCAGCGACAACCGTGCCGCGCGCATCGGCGACCTGCTGACCATCCGCCTCGTCGAGCGCACGCAGGCGCGCAAATCGGCCAGCGCCGACGGCAAGCGCGACGGTTCGACCGCACTGACGCTGCCGACCGCGCCGCCGTTCTCGTACATCCCCAAGGGCCTGCTCAAGGGCGGCACCGCGCAGAGCTTCAAGGGCGTCGGCAACGCCGCGCAGGACAATCTGCTGTCGGGCGAGATCAGCGTCACCGTGCGCGGCGTCGAGGCCAACGGCGTGCTGCGTGTCGGCGGCGAGAAGCGCGTGACGCTGGGCCGCGGCGAGGAGCAGGTGCAGCTGACCGGTCTCGTCCGCGTCACCGATATCGGCCCCGACAACAGCGTGCCGTCGTCGCGGGTGGCCGACGCGCGCATCCGCTATTCGGGGTCGGGGCAGATCGCCGACCAGACCCGCGAGGGGTGGCTGGCGCGGTTCTTTGCGAAGGTGTCGCCGTTGTGACGAGCCCCCTCCGTCGCTGCGCGCCACCTCCCCCTGAAGAGGGGGAGGAGCAGAACGGACAATCCTCCCCCTTCTTCAGGGGGAGGTGGCGGCGCAGCCGACGGAGGGGGTTCCTTATCCTCGCCCTCCTCCTCGCCACACCCGCCCACGCCGACCGGATCAAGGACATCGCGCATTTCGGCGGCGTCCGCGCCAACAGCCTCACCGGCTACGGCATCGTCGTCGGCCTGTCGGGGACTGGCGACGACAATCTCGAATACACCGTGCAGAGCATGCGTAGCGCCGCCGCGCGGTTGGGCGTCGTGCTGCCGCCGGGGGTCGCGCCGGGGCTGAAGAACGCCGCTGCCGTCATCGTCACCGCTGAACTCCCCGCCTTCGCCAAGCCGGGGCAGCGCATCGATGTCACCGTCGCGGCGCTCGGCAAGGCCAAGTCGCTGCGCGGCGGCACGCTGCTGCTCAGCCCGCTCCAGGGGGCCGACGGCGAGGTCTATGCGCTGGCGCAGGGCAATCTCGCAGTCGGCGGCTTTGGGGCGGAGGGGCGCGACGGGTCGAAGCTGGTGGTCAACACGCCGTCGTCGGGGCGCGTGCCGAATGGCGCGAGCGTCGAGCGCGCGGTCGCCAACCCCTTCGGCAGCGGCGACGCGCTGACGCTCGACCTCAACGATGCCGACTTCACCACCGCGAAAGCGGTCGCCGCCGCAATCGCCGCGAGCGGAACGCCCGCGAGCGCAGTGGACGCGATGACGGTCAGCATCCCCGCGCCTGCCGACACCGCGGCACGCATCGCGCTTGCCAGCCGCATCGAGCGCCTCGACGTGGCGGTCGATCCGCCGCCCGCGCGGGTCATCGTCAACGCGCGCACGGGCACGGTGGTGATCGGCGCGGGGGTGCGCGTGCTGCCGACCGCCATCGCGCACGGCAATCTGACGGTGCGCGTCACCGAGACGCTGACCGCCAGCCAGCCCGCGCCCGAATCGTATGGCAAGACCGTCGTCGTCCCCAAGTCGCAGGTCGATGCGAGCGAGGCCCCGGCGCGCATGGCGATGTTTGCGCCCGGCGTCGCGCTGGCCGACATCGTCCGCGCGGTCAATGCGCTCGGGGCCGCACCGGGCGACCTTGTGGCGATCCTCGAGGCCCTCAAGGCGGCGGGTGCGCTCCGGGCCGAACTGGTGGTGATATGAGCGATATCTTCCCCCTCCCCTCCCCGGCGCAGCCGGAGAGAGGGGAGGGTTGGGGTGGGGTGTCTCGCCGCGCGACGCAGACTCTGCGGGGAAGCACCCCACCCCGACCCTACCCTCCCCTCTCTCCGCTGCGCGGGGAGGGGAGGGAGCAGGAAGCAAGATCGCCGCCGACTTCGAGGCGCTGGTCGTCGCTCAGCTTCTCCACGCCGCGCACGCCGCGAAGCTCGCCGACGATCCGCTGGCGGGCGACGACACGAGCTTCCGCGACCTGCAGGACCGCGCGCTCGCCGAGGCGCTGGTGCGGCAATCGCCGCTGGGCGTCGCCAAACTGCTAAAGGCGCAGCGATGACCGACCTGCTCGGCATCGGCGCGGCAGGCGTGCGGGCATATCGCGCCGCGCTCGGCGTCGTCGCCGACAATGTGGCGAACGCCGACTCGGCCGGTTACGTCCGGCGCAGCGTCACCCTCAAGGCTGCTCCCAGCGCCGGGGCGGGCAGCCCGCTGACGCGCGACATCGCCAACGGCAGCGGCGTCGATGCCGGGGCGGCGACGCGGGCGTACGATGCGCTGACCGCCAAGGCGGCACGCAACGCGGGCAGCGACGTTGCGCGGCTGACCGCGCGCGCCGACTGGCTGACGCGGTTGCAGGGCACCCTCGGCGGCGACGGCGCGCAGTTGAACATCGCGCTCGGCAATTTTTGGGACGGGCTGCAAGAATTGTCGGCGACGCAGCTGTCGACCGCCGCGCGAACCATCGCGCTCGACCGCGCCGGACAGGCGACGTCGGCGTTCAGGGATGCCGGAAGCGGCCTGACGACGCTCGCGGGCGACCTTGCGGACACGACCGCGACCGCGACGCGCGAGGCCAACGGGCTGACGAGCGCGCTCGCCCGCGTCAATGTCGAGCTGACGCGCGCGCAGGGCGGCGGCGCGAATGCCTTGCTCGACGAGCGCGACCGCCTGCTGGGTTCGCTCGGCGGCTACTTGCGCGTCGGCGTCGTCGAGGGGCGCGGCGGCACGGTCCGCGTGACGCTCGGCGACGGCCCAAACGCGCCCGCGCTGGTCGAGGGTGACACGGCGGTGCGGGTGGGGGTGCGCGACGGGGCCAACGGCGCGGAACTGGTGCTTGCCCCGGAACACGAGGCGCGCGCGGTGCGCCTGCCCGCGAGCGGCAGCCTCGCCGGGCTGATCGAGGCGGCGCGGCAGGTGGCGCGGGCGAGCAGCGACCTCGATACGCTGGCGACGCGTTTTGGCGACGACGTCAACCGGGTGCAGGCGCTCGGCGTCGATGCCGGCGGTGCGGACGGGCAGCCGCTGTTCGCCACGCGCACGCTCGCCGTGACGCCAGGGGCGGCGAACGCCGGGACCGCGAGCGTCGAGGTCGCCATCGCCGACGCCGCGTCGCTCGACCCGACGGGGTATGTCCTGCGCCGCGATACAGGCGCGTGGACGCTGGCGCGCGCCGACGGATCGGGCTCGGTCTCGGGCGTGGGGCCGCTCAGCCTCGACGGGGTCACCGCCAGCCCATCGCCCGGAGCGCGCGACGGCGACGTATTCGGCTTTGCAACGACGGGCGGCGCGGCGGGGCTGGCATTGCGCGCAGTTGGCGCAGGCGCGCTGGCGGTATCGGCGCGCTGGCTGGGCAACGCGGCGGCGAGCAACGTCGGCATGGCGCGGCTGATGTTGGCGACCGACACGGCCGCGACCGCCCTGCCCGCGCTGCCCGCCTACACGCTCAGGATCACCGGCCCCGCGACCGCCGCCATCGTCGATCCTGCGACCGGCACGGTGCTGGCGAGCGCCACGCTCGACGGCAGCCGCATCGCGGGGGCAGGCTTCGCCTTCACCGTCGACGGCACGCCCGCGACCGGCGACAGTTTCCGCGTCGTCCGCGCGGGCGCGGCGAGCGCCGACACCGGCAATCTGCGCGCCCTCCTCGCGCTGCGTGCCAGCGGCGGCATCGAGGACGGCCTCGACGCGACCGTCGCCGGGATTGCCAGTCGCTTGTCGGAGACGACCCACCTCGCCGATGCCGCCAGCGCCGTGCAGGCCGACGCGGCGCGCGCCAACGATGCGGTCGGCGGCGTCGATCTCGACCGCGAGGCGGCCGAGCTGACCCGGCTGCAGGCGGCGTACAAGGCCAACGCGCAGGTCATCGCGGCGGCGCGCGAGTTGTTCGACGCGCTGTTGGAGGTGGCGCGGTAATGCAGGTCAACACCCGCGCCGCGCACGACGCGCAGGTCGGCACCATGTCCGCCCTCCAGCGCCGCATCGACACGCTGCAGGGCCAGATCGCCACCGGCAAGCGCGTCGTCGCGCCTTCCGACGATCCCGTTGCCAGCGGCATCGCGACGCGGCTGCGGCGGACGCAGGCGAGCGGCACGGCGGGCTTGCGCGTCATCGATGTCGCCGCGAGCCGCGTGGGTGCCGCCGACGCCGCGCTCGGCAACGTCGCGACTTTGCTCATCCGCGCCCGCGAACTGGCGTTGGCGGGGGCGAGCGCGACCTTGAATCGGGGCGACCGCGCGACGCTCGCTTCCGAAGCGGCGACCCTCGGCGACCAGCTCCTCGCGCTCGCCAACACGCGCGCGCCCGACGGGACGCCGCTGTTTGGCGGCGCGCGGGGCGGCGGCGACGCCTTTGCCCGCACCGGGGGCGGCAACGTCGTCTGGCAGGGCAGCGGCGGTGCCCCGACGGTGATGCTCGGCGGCAACGTGGTCGCGGCGGGGATTGCCGGACCCGACGCCTTCACCGGTCCCGACGGCGATGCCTTCGCGCTTCTCGACGATCTGCAGGGTGCGTTGGCTGCCCCCGATGCGACGCGCGACGGTGCCATCGCCAGCGTCCTCACCGGCCTCGACGCCGCCGTCTCGCGCGCTGCCGACGCGCGCGCCCATACGGGGCGACTGGGCGAGCGCCTCGATGCCGAAGCCGCGCGTCTGCACGCCGACGACCTCCGCCTCGAGACCGACGCGGGACGGCTTGAGGGCACCGACCTCGCCGCGGCCGTCGCCCAGCTCCAGCGGCTGTCGACGGTACTGCAGGCGGCGCAGGCGAGTTTCGTCAAGGTCGCGGCGCTCAGCCTGTGGGACCGCCTCTGATCTGTTTTCGGCATCCCGGCGAAAGCCGGGACCCATCTCCTGAACGCGGGAGATGGGTCTCGGCTTTCGCCGGGATGACGGCAGGTTCCCTCAACCCCGCGCCGCCCCAGCCGTAACCCTGCCCGACGGCGCGGCACTGGGTTCGGGCACAGGCAGGGGGACCCGATGGTCTCGGTGATCGGTCTCATCGTGCTGTTCGTCATGGTGTTCGGTGGCTTTGCGTTGACCGGCGGCAACATCATGGTGGTGGTCGAAGCTCTCCCCCACGAGCTGCTGATCATCGCCGGTGCTGCCGCCGGGGCGACGCTGATCTCGACCGACATCGCGGGCATCAAGGCGATCGGCGGGGGCTTCGGGGCGATCGTCCGCGGCCCCCGCTACAAACGCGCCGACTACTCGGCGGCCATTTACCTCACCGCCAGGCTGATGAAGATGCTCAAGGTCGACGGCGCGGTCGCGGTCGAGCCGCATATCGAGGACCCCAAGTCGAGCGCGGTGTTCGCCGACTATCCGCAGTTCCTCAAGGACCCGGTGTTCCTCCATCTGCTGACCGACAGCCTGCGCCTGCTGGTCGTATCGACCGGGGGCGTCAGCGCGCAGGCGGTCGAGGACGTCATCGACACCGCGATCGACACCCACCACGCCGCCGCGCATCTGCCCGTCGAGCGGCTGACGACGCTGTCCGACGCGCTGCCCGCGCTCGGCATCGTCGCGGCGGTGCTCGGCGTCGTCAAGACGATGGGGTCGATCGACAAGCCCCCGGCGATCCTCGGCGGCATGATCGGCTCGGCGCTGGTCGGCACGTTTCTCGGCGTACTGCTCAGCTATGGCATCGTCGGGCCGTGCGCAGCGCGGCTGAAGGCGGTGTTGGACGCCGACGGCGAGATCTACCAAGTCGTCCGGCGCGTCATCGTCGCGAGCTTGCGCGGCCAGCCGCAACCCCTCGTCATAGAGGCGGCGCGCACCGCCATCGCCCCGGGCAACCAGCCAAGCTTCTCCGAGGTCTTCGACGGGCTGCGGGCGAAGTGAGTGGGAACCTTCCTTCCCCCTCCCCTCCCGGTGAGCCTTCGCGAACCGAGAGAGGGGAGGGTCGGGGTGGGGTGTCTCGCCACAAGGTCTGCGTCTCGCGGCGAAATACCCCACCCCGACCCTCCCCTCTCTCCGGCTTCGCCGGGGAGGGGAGGGGGAAGTGAAACATGAACTCCCCACCCACTTCGAGCCCGAAATCGTCTACCGCAAGGCCAAACGCGGCGGCCACGCGGCGCATCACGGCGGCGCATGGAAGATCGCCTATGCCGACTTCGTCACCGCGATGATGGCGTTCTTCCTGCTGCTGTGGATCATCGGCGCGACCAACGAGGACCAGCGCAAGGGCATTGCCGATTACTTCACCCCGACGGTCATCCAGATGCGCAACTCGGGCGGCTCGAACGGCGTCATGGGCGGGCGCTCGATCCAGTCGGTCGACGGTGTCGCGCCGCGTGCCGCCGCCAATGGCGCGCATCCGACGCCGCTGGCGGGCGGCGGCGGCGGCGGGCCGCTCGACGCCGAGGCGGCGGCGCAGGACAAGGCCACCGACAAGGGCTTCAAGCGTCGCGCCGACGAGGAACGCTTCGCCAAGGTCGAACGCATCGTCAACGCGCGCCTTGCGGGCGACCCGACTCTGAAAGGACTGAAGGGCCAGATCCGCTTCGTTCGCACCCGCGACGGCCTCCGTATCGACATCGTCGAGCGCGCCGATTTCTCGATGTTCGGGCTGGGGACGAGCGCATTCACCGGCGACGCGGCGGCGCTGGTGCACACTGTCGCCCACGCTGTCGAAAGCGTCCCCAACGCACTGACCGTGCGCGGCCATACCGACAGCGTCGCCTATTCGGCGGGAGACGCGAGCAACTGGACGCTGTCGACGGCGCGCGCCGATGCGACGCGGCGGGCGCTGCAGGCCTCGGGCGTCGAGGCGGCACGCTTCCGCCGCATCGAGGGCGTCGCCGACACCGACCCATTCAACCCCGCCGACCGCAACGACCCGCGCAACCGGCGGATCAGCGTGACCTTGCTCTACCGGCAGGCCGAACTGCCTGCGGGCTGAGCGTCTGCGTCGCCCCGCCCGCGCCATGCGCGACGATCGTCTGCGGCGTTGCGCCGCCCTCGACCCACGCAACGAGCGGCTTGAGCCAGTCGATCTGCGTCGGCGACGCACCGCCGGTGCAGTGCAACATGCCCGGCACCATGTACAGGCGGTAAAAGCTGACCGCGTCGGGCGTCGCGGCGGCGACGGCGGCGGCGTATTTCAGGCTGTATTCGGGCGAGATCGCCGGGTCGTTCCAGCCGTGATACTGGATGAGCCTGCCGCCGCGCGCCTTGAACGCCGACAGGTCGGGCGACGTCGCATTGAGCAACGGTGCCATGTCGCGCTCGCTCTTGGCGAGATCGGCGGTGGTCAGGTCGTGCAGCGCGAAATCGGGGGCCTGGCGGACGAAATAGGCGAAATGATCGTGCGCGAAGCCGCTGGTGTCGCCGCCCGCGCCGCCGCCGACGCCCCAGCCTTGCCAGCCGTTCATCCCCGCCGCCTCCGCCCCCGGCTTGAGGCCGGGGAGCAGCTTGCCCGTCGCCGGGTTCCGCATTCCCGCATAGACCATGCGGACGGTCTTCAGCTCGGGCGGCGTCAGGCACTGGTCGTTCGCCGTTCCCTTGCAGGCCAGGACGCCGGGGTCGAAGCGGCACGCCGATTGATCCGCGATCCAGCCCTGCCCGTTGCCGCAAGCCTTGAGCGCTGCCGCCTGCAGCGCGGGCAGCTTGGCATCGGGCAGCCGCCGCGCCGGGTCGACGAGGGCCTTGCCGAGCAGCCCGCCGCTCGCCATCAGCGAAGTCCATTCATACGCCGGGGCCCCCGCGACGATGCCGTCGAAGTCCTGCGGGTAGCGCTGCGCGGTCATCAGCGCCTCGCGCCCGCCGTCCGAGCAACCGAAAAAATAGGATTTCGGAGGGGCCTTGCCGGCATACGCGGTGACCAGCGCCTTGCCGATGTCGGTCGTCGTCTTGACCGCGCGCGTGCCGAAATCGACGATCTTCTCGGGGTGGCCGAGCGCCCATTTGCCGTCGCGGCCATCGGCCTGGTGGCCGTCGTCGGTACCCGCCGCCGCGAACCCCGCCGCGACGCCGAGGCCCAGCAGTCGGTACGGCATCGAGCCTGCGTAGCCGCCGTTGCCGACCTGCAGGAAACGCCCGTTCCACGCCTGCCCCTGCGGAATCCACAGTTCGATCCGCACTTCGGAATCGGCACTCGGCCGCGCCGTCACCGCGACGCGGCACAGGTCGACGGGCAGCTTGAGCGGCCCCGCGCCCGCGGGTACCAGCGCCGCCGCCGTGACCTGCGCAGCGGGCAGCGTGACGCTCGCGAGGGCCGCGCAATCGAATGCCGCCATGCTCAGTTCTCCCCTGTCGTGCCGCCCAGCGTGCCCTTGGTCGACGGCACCGCATCGGCCTTGCGCGGGTCGATCGCGATCGCCGTCCGCAACGCGCGCGCCAGACCCTTGAAGCAGCTTTCGACGATGTGGTGGTTGTTGACACCGTACAACGTCTCGACGTGCAGGGTGATGCCCGCCGCGCCGGCGAACGCCGCGAACCATTCCTTGAAAAGTTCGGTATCCATCTCGCCGAGGCGCGGCTGGCTGAACGCCGTCTTCCAGACCAGATACGGTCGCCCCGAAATGTCGAGCGCGACGCGCGTCAGCGTCTCGTCCATCGGGATCAGCGCGTCGCCGTAGCGCTGTATGCCGCGCCGGTCGCCGAGCGCGCGCGCCACCGCCGTGCCGATCGCGATGCCGCTGTCTTCGGTGCTGTGATGCGCATCGATGTGCAGGTCGCCCGCCACCCGGACATGGAGGTCGATGAGCGAATGGCGCGACAACTGCTCGAGCATGTGATCGAGAAAGCCGATCCCCGTCGCAACATCGTACACGCCCGCGCCGTCGAGCCCGACGGTCACGTCGATGCGCGTTTCGTTGGTGTGGCGTTGAACGGTGGCGGTGCGCGTCATCGGGTCTCCTGACCACGCGCTAGAGCATGGGGGGCGCGCCAGTTCAAGCGTCGGGCGGCGGGCGAAGTTGGCGGTGAACCGTTCGCGCCCTCCGCACGTTGACCGCGAAATCCCAGGCAACGAGGCAAGGATCATGGATTCGGAACACAACGGCGGCAGCATCGGCGGCATGTCGCGGCGGCAGGTCGCAGGCGGCGCAGCGGTTGGGCTGGCGGCGGGCCTTGCCGCCCCGGCGCTGGCGCAGGGCACGACCGCAAGCGGCGCTGCCCCAGCGATCTCCGACCCGCGCGGCAAGTACGTCAAGCCGCCGTTCAAGGCGCAGTCGCAGCCGTGGCCCGGCCTCGCGCGCGACATGGAGCCCAGGCCCGACCACGGCGAGACGAGCTACCGGGGCGCGGGGCGACTGGCGGGGCGCAAGGCGCTGATCACCGGCGGCGATTCGGGCATGGGGCGCGCCGCCGCGATCGCCTATGCCCGCGAGGGTGCCGACGTGGCGATCAACTATCTGCCCGCCGAGGAACCCGACGCGCGCGAGGTCGTCGCGCTGATCGAACAGGCCGGGCGCAAGGCGGTGGCGCTGCCCGGCGACATCCGCGACGAAAGCTTCTGCAAGCGGTTGGTCGCCGACGCGGTCAAGCGGCTTGGCGGGCTCGACATCCTCGTCAACAACGCCAGCCGCCAGCAGACCAAGCCATCGCTCGACGCGACCACCAGCGCCGAGTTCGATGCGACGATGAAGACCAACATCTATGCGATGTTCTGGATTACCAAGGCCGCGCTGGCGCACCTGGGGCCGGGGTCGGTCATCATCCAGACGACGTCGGAACAGGCGACCGACCCGTCGGAAGACCTCGTTGACTATGCGATGACCAAGGCGGCGCAGCTCAACTTCACGCGGTCGCTGGCGAAGCAGCTCGGCCCCAAGGGCATCCGCGTCAACGGCGTTGCACCGGGGCCGATCTGGACGCCACTGCAGGTCAGCGGCGGCGCGACGATGGCAAAGCTGGAGCAATTCGGCGGCGACACCCCGCTCGGTCGCCCCGGCCAACCGGCGGAACTCGCGTCGATCTACGTCCAGCTGGCGGACGCGGGTGCAAGCTATGCGACGGGGCAAATCTATGGATCGGCGGGCGGCAAGGGGCAGCCGTAGCGGCGGTCGCGATCAGGTGCTCAGCCAGTCCTCGCAACGCAACCCGTCGACACGTTGGAATTCGCGCAGATTGCCAGTGACGACGATCAGCCCACGGCTCCGGGCGTGGCCGGCGATAAGCGTGTCGATGGGGCCGATGGTCTGGCCGCGCCGTTGCAGGTCGAGGCGAATGTCGGCCGCATGATCTGCAGCGATGCTATCGAACGGCAAAACTTCGAGGCGGGCGACCAGGCTTTCGACCGCCTCGCGTTGTTCGGCAGGCCGCGCCGATTTCACTGCGCCGAACAACAGCTCCATCTCCACGAGGGTCGAAATGGACAGGGCGTCGATCTCCCGATTGAGGCGTACACGGGTCGTAGCCGGGCGGTCGCGGAGCACGCGGATGCACAGGTTCGCGTCGAGCATGTAGCGTAGCATCAGAGGGATTCGCGCTCCTCGAAAACGCCCTGATCGCCGCGCTCGATATCGATCCCCGGCCTCGCGAAGAAATCGTCCCAGAGCGCGTCGGCGGGAACAATTACCCGAGTATTGCCCTCACGCAGAATGCGGACCTCGCGCACGCCCGGTGGGAACGCAACGTCCTTGGGCAGGCGCACGGCCTGCGAGCGGTTAGACTGAAATAATTTGGTACGCGTCACGACGGCCTCCCGGATATGCCGATTGTATATCCCTCAACGCATCCCTTCGCAACGTCTACTCCGCCGCCAACGCCAACTCCGCCACGCCCTGTGGGCCGCGCACCAGCCGCCCGGGCAGCGCGCCCGTCGCCACGCCGTCGCGGAAGGTGACTTCGCCCGCCTTGATCGTCAGCGCATAGCCGTCGGCCTTCTGGAGCAGGCGCTTGCCCCCGGCCGGCAGGTCGAAGGCGATGTAGGGCTTGCGCAGCCGCAAGCCTTCGTAGTCGATGACGTTGAGGTCGGCGATCAGTCCAGGCTTGAGCTGCCCGCGATCATGCAGCCCGTACATCGCTGCGGTGTCCGCCGTCTGGCGCTTGACCGCGAGTTCGAGCGGCAGTCGCTCGCCGCGCGAACGGTCGCGCGCCCAGTGGGTCAGCATGAAGGTCGGCGACGCGGCATCGCAGATCACCCCGCAATGCGCGCCGCCGTCGCTGAGCGACACCACCGTCATCGAGTGGCGCAGCAGTTCGCCGACGTGGTCGAGGTGGCCGTCGGCATAGTTGAGCACCGGCAGGTACAGGAACCCGCGCCCCTCGTCGGCCATCATCGCGTCATAGGCGACTTCCTGCGGCGCGCGCCCCTCGCGCGCGGCGATGGCGGCGATGCTGGCGTCGGCGGCGGGCTCGTAGTCGGGATCGTCGCCGAGGATGAACTGCAAATGCCAGCCGTGCAGCAGCAGGTCGGTCAGCGCCCCCAGGTCGTGCGGCGGGCGTTGCGCCGGGTCGGCGAGCAACCTTGCCTTGAATGCCGGGTCCTTAAGCTGCGCGAGCTGTTCGGTCCACGGCAGCCCGGCGATTTCGGCCCATGACGCGCGCGTCACGAACGGGTGCGCGGTGGCGCGCCAGTTGAGGATGACGCCGGTGCCGCGCAGCGCGATCTGCGCCGTGACCCGCGCGCCGCCCGCATTGGCGCGCTCGGTGCGTGCGAGCTGGTCGCGCCAGCCCTCGTCGTCGAGGGGCGACTGGAGCAGCGCGAAGCTCACCGGCATGCCCGTCTTGACCGACATCGCCTCCATCCACGCGAATTCCTCGCCGCACGGATTGAGGTCCGACGCCATTTCGAACACGCCGTGCCCGGCGCGCGCGATGCCCTCGCCGATACCGAGCAGTTCGGCGCGGTCGGCCCAGGTGCCCGGCACCACCTCGCCGTCCTTGGCGCGGTGGAGCACGGTGCGGCTCGTCGAGAAGCCCAGCGCGCCCGCCAGCAGCCCGCCCTCGACGATGTCGGCCATCGCCGCGATGTCGGCAGCCGTCGCGGGCTCGTTCTTCGCGCCTCGCTCACCCATCACATAGGCGCGCACCGCGCCGTGGGGGACGTGGCAGGCGACGTCGACGGTGCGCGGCTTGGCGGCGAGCACGTCGAGGTATTCGGGAAAGCTCTCCCACCCCCACGTCATGCCCTCGGCGAGCGCGGTGCCGGGAATGTCCTCGACACCCTCCATCAGCCCGATCAGCCAGTCGTGCTTGTCGGGCCGCGCGGGGGCGAAGCCGACGCCGCAATTGCCCATGACCACCGAGGTGACGCCGTGCCACGCGCTCGGGGCCATTTCGGCATCCCATGTCGCCTGGCCGTCGTAGTGGGTGTGGATGTCGACGAAACCCGGGGTGACGAGTTTTCCGCGCGCGTCGATCTCCTCACGCCCCGGCGCGGCGACCCTGCCGACGGTGGTGATGAGACCGCCGTCGACCGCGATGTCGCCGACGAACGCGGGCGCACCCGACCCGTCGACGATGGTGCCGCCGCGAATGACCAGATCGTGCATGCCGCTTCTCCCCAGAAACTCGGCGCGATCATGGCATTTTTGCAGGCCGTGCGCCACTGGCGCGGTCGAGCGCGTTTCTGCGCGACGTGACCAACTCCCCCCGTCATGCTGGCGAAAGCCAGCATCCATGGTCGGGCAAGCGGTCGCGTGGGCGTCTCGTACCGCCGTGGATGCTGGCGTTCGCCAGCATGACGGAAGCGGGAGGGAGCGGCACGCCTGTTGCCGTCACAGCATCTCGATCTGTGCAGCCGCGTCGCCGAGCGCGGTCGCCGACTTGACCGCGTCGGCGCGCGCCATCGGCAGGTCGAGGCGGACGTTGTGCGGCGCGAACAGTTCGGCGACGGTGACGACCTGCAGCCGGTCGTCCTCGCGGTCGAGCAGCGGGTGGCGATACTTGCCCGCCGCGGCGATCTCGTCGCGCATCGGCTTGGTCGGCAGCGCGGTACAAATCAGGAAGCCGAACTCGGCCTTTTCGCGCTGCCGGTCGGAGTTGAGCGTGGCGAGGTCGGCGCGCGTGCCGGGGCGCGACTTGACCTGGAAGATCGCCTTGCCGTTGGTCGCCTTGTCCAGCAGGAAATAGGCAATGCCGTCGATGCCGCCGTCGGCCCCTTTCTTCTCGTTGATGCGCGCCTGGTTGCGCGAATAGGTGAGGATCGCCCATTTCTCGAATTCCTTGCGCGTCTTGTCGTCCTTGCGGTTGGCGAGCGCCATCGCGCTGGCGAGGTCGCGCGGTACGCCGTCGAGCAGGATGTCGGCCTCGATCGCGGGCCAGTCGGCGGGGTATTTGTCGGCGAGGCGCTTGAGGATCAGCGCGATCGACTGGTAGGTGATGTCGATGCCGATCCAGCGCCGCCCGAGCCGCTGCGCGACCGCGACGGTGGTGCCGCACCCGCAATAGGCATCGAGGACGGTATCGCCCTCGTTCGACGAGGCGCGGATGATGCGTTCGAGCAGGGCTTCGGGTTTCTGGGTGGGGTAGCCGAGGCGTTCTTTAGCATTGGGATTTAAGATCGAAATCTCCCACCAGTCTGCCAGCGGGTTCGCGGTATCCTCATCAAGACTGGTTGCCTTACGCACGCCGTCGACGAAATATGCCTGCTGCTTCTTGCCTTTCCAACGCTTTAATGTCCCCGGTGAAACATCCCCGTACAGCGTGTGGAAAGTGTGTCCAATCGATCCCTTCGTGTAGAAAAAGATCGTATCGTGATTACTGACGAACTGTCCTTGAGCGACGCTCCATTTTCGATACGCCCAAATAATCTCATTTCTAAAATCCCCGCCCTGACCGCAAAACACCGCGTCGAGCACCAACTTGAGATAGTGCGACGCCGTCGGGTCGCAGTGGAGGTAGAAGCTGCCGGTCGGCTTGAGGACGCGGTGGATTTCGACGATCCGCAGCGCCATGTGGACGAGATAGGCGAGCAGGCTGCCGCGCCCCAGCACCGGCTCGAGCCCGCGCAGCAGCGCGACGGTCTGCTCGGTCCAGCGCACGCCGCGCATATCGCCGTGCAGCCGTTCGATATCGAGGATATACGCCAGCCCCTCGGCGGCTTCGTCGCCCCATTCCCACGTGTCGACGAACGCCTGCGCCTGCGCGCGGTCCTCGCCGCCCTGGTTGTTGTAAATCTGGAAATAGTTGCGTTTCGAATTGAACGGCGGGTCGATGTAGCACAGGTCGACGCTGCTGGTGGCGATCTTGCGCCGCAGCACGTCGAGATTGTCGCCGTAGTAAAGTTCGTTGCGCACCGCGACGCCCCCTTGCACCCGAACCCCTTGTCGCGGAAGGCGGACAGCGAAGCAACGTCTCGGCGTGGCCGCCGATGACGGCGCACCGGCGACCATTGCGAGGGAAGAACAAATGCGATACATGCTCCTTGCCGCATTGCTCGCGGTGGCTCCGGCGGAGGCGGCGATGCGGCATGCGACGGGGACTTTCGAGGTGACGATGGTCCCCCAGGCATCGGATGCCGAGGCCGGCGTGCCGCTGGCGCGGATGACGGTATCGAAAGTCTTCAGCGGCGGGCTGACGGGCACCGGCAAGGGCGACATGCTGACCGGCGGCGACCCCGCGAAGGGCTCGGCGGCGTATGTGCTGATCGAGCGCGTCACCGGCAGCCTCGACGGCCACGCGGGCAGCTTCGCGCTGATGCACAGCGCGACGATGGAGCGGGGCACTCCCGACCAGCGCATCGTCGTCGTGCCCGACAGCGGCACCGGCGCACTGGCCGGCCTCAAGGGCAGCCTGACGATGAAGATTGAGGGCGGCATGCATTTCTACGACCTCGCTTATGACATCGTGCCGCCGCGATGACCGCGCGACGCCCGGTCGAGGCCCGATGATCGTTCGCGATGCCCGGCCTGCCGACGCCGCAGCTATCGCCGCAATCTACGCGCACCACGTCCTGCACGGCACCGCGACCTTCGAGACGGTCCCGCCCGACGCGGCCGAGATCGCGGCGCGGCTGGCGAAGGTGCAGGACGCGGGCCTCGCGTGGCTGGTCGCCGAAGCCGGGGGCGTGCTGCTCGGCTATGCGAGCTTCGGCCGGTTCCGCGACCGCCCCGCCTATCGCTTCACCTGCGAGTCGAGCGTCTACCTGCGCGACGACGCGCGCGGGCGCGGCATCGGCCGCGCGCTGATGACCGCGCTGATCGACCGCGCCGAGGCCGCGGGGTTCCGGCAGATGATCGCGGTGGCGGGCGACAGCGCCAATGCCGCGTCGATCGGGCTGCACCGCGCGCTGGGCTTCCGCGAGGCGGGGACGATGCGCAACGTCGGGCGCAAGTTCGGGCGCTGGCTCGACACCGTCTACCTGCAGCGGACGCTGGGCGACGGCGCGGGCGCGATCGACGCGTGACCGCCCGCGCGCAACGCGGCGTCGCTGGCGTCGGCCCTGCCCGGCTGCATATTGGGAGTGAGGATCCAGCTTCAAACGGCTCGCGGACAGTGATATGGGTGCGGCCTTGAAGGAGTGACGCGATGCCTGCCCCCGAACCGATCGCGGTCGCCAGACCTTTGCCGCGCCCCGCCAAACGCAGCTTCGCCGAGCTGTCGATGGTCGGACTTGGCCACGCCGTTCCGGTCGAGGGGCGGTTTTTACCTGCCGGCTCGCGCGGCACGGTGGTCGGCGTCTATCGCGACGGCTATGGCTATGAGGTCGAATTCACGCGGCCGTTCCATGCGATAGTGACGCTTCACGTCGACGACCTGACCGCATGAGCCACGTGCCAGGAGCGGCGTCGGCATTCGTTGCAGCGGCCAAGACCCGCGACTATCTGCTCGACACGATGCATCCCGATGGGCACGACAAGGCAGTGCTATTCGCAAGCTTCGGGTTTCGACGCGAGGACTGGCAGACCCTGTCGGCTGCGCTCGCCCGTCATCCGGTCGACAACCCGGTCCTCAGGCAGGTGACATCGGACTTTGGCACAAAATATGTCGTCCGCTGCAATCTGGTGTCGCCCGACGGGCGCAACCCCTGCGTCCAGTCGGTCTGGATGATCGACAAAGGGGCTGCGGTCCCGCGCCTGATTTCGGCCTATGGTGCCGAGCCGTAAGGCTATACACCGCCGCCTTGCCCCCTTGCCCGCCCGTGCTAAACGTCGCGGCCGCGCATCGCGACCGAAAGTACCGCTTGCCCATTCGCCCCGCCTTGCTCGCTGGAGCGGTGCTCTTGTCCGCCGCACCGACACTGGCACAAACCGTCTCGCCGCCGCCGGTCGCGGGGCCGGCGAAGGGCGGCGCGCCCGATGCGCTCAAGGCGGGCGACGTCATCGACTTCGCTGCCGACGCGATGAGCTATGCCGACAACGACGAGATCGTCACCGCGACGGGCAACGTCGAGATCACGCGCGACGGCTATAACCTCAAGGCCGACAGCGTCACCTACAACCGCAAGTCGGGACAGGTCGAAGCAAAGGGCAATGTCGTCACCGTCGATCCCGAAGGCAACCAGGCGTTCGGCGACCGCGTCCAGCTGACCGAATCCTTGAAGGACGGCGCGATCGACAATATCCTGCTCGTCCTCAACGACGGCGGACGGCTGGCGGCCACATCGGCGGTGCGGGTCAACGGCGTCAGCACGCTCAATCGCGCGGTCTATTCGCCATGCTCGGTGACCGGTAGCGACGGCTGCCCGCGCGAGCCGCTGTGGAAGATCAAGGCGCTCAGGGTGGTCCACGATCCGGCGCGGCACCGCATCTCGTATCGCAGCGCGACGCTCGATTTCTTCGGGGTGGCGGTGCTGTTCTTCCCGTCCTTCTCGCATCCCGACGGCGGCACCGGGCGCGCCTCGGGGCTGTTGCTGCCCGATATCGAGTATCGCCGCTCGCTCGGGCTAGGGGTCGGCCTGCCGTACAACATCAGCTTCGGGCCCGACCGCGACGTGACGATCAAGCCGTGGCTCTACACCGGCGAGAACCCGGCGCTGGCGCTGCAGGCGCGGCGGCTGTTCAAGGCCGGGCCGGTGCAGGCCGATGCCTTTTTCACCTATGCCAACCTGACCGATGTCGCGAGCGACGGCGTCACGCTGGTCGATCGCGGCGACAGGTTCCGGGGCTATCTCGCGGTCAAGGGCCAGCTCCAGCATTCGGCGCGCTGGCGGTCGACCTTTTCGGCGCGGCTGACCACCGACGACACGTTCAACCGACGCTATGGCCTCGACTACGACGA
>CAXTSL010000046.1:0-4480 GCA_964246975.1 uncultured Sphingomonadaceae bacterium | reverse complement strand
GCTGCGCTCGACCTATAATCTCGAGCATTTCGGTACCGAATCGTACCTGTCGATCTCGGCGTGGGCGTTCCAGGATCTGCGGCGCGGGGCGCGCGGCGGCGAGACGCCGTTCGTGTTGCCGCTCGTCGACTATCGCTGGACACCCCGCGACCGCCTGCTCGGCGGGCAGGTGACCGTCGAAGCCAACAGCCTCGGCCTGTATCGCACCGATGGTCAGCGCATCGCGCGCGCGCTCGGCGCGGCACGCTGGGACCGGAGTTTCCTGACCGGCTTCGGCCAGCGCATCACCGCGACGGCGCTGCTGCGCGGCGACCTCTTCGACAGCGCCAACACCGGTGCCGCGACGCGTCCCGACTATGCCGGCAGCGGGCGCGTCGAGGGCCGCGTGCTGGCGCTCGGCGCGCTCGACGCCGAGTGGCCGTTCGCGGGACCGCTGGCCGGGGGCACGCAGACGATCACGCCGCGCGTGCAGCTGGTGGTGGCACCGCGCGTTCGCAACGCCGGCATCCCCAACGAGGATTCGCGCGCCGTCGACCTCGAGGACATCAGCATCTTCGACCTCAACCGCTTCCCCGGCTACGACCGCGTCGAAGGCGGCAGCCGCCTGACCTACGGCGTCGAATACCGCTTCGAACGCCCGCGCTTCTCGCTTGCCAGCCAGCTCGCGCAATCGGTGCGCTTCGACGATCGTGGCGAGCTGTTCCCGGCAGGCACCGGATTGTCGGGCAAGCTCAGCGACATCGTCGGGCGCACGACGCTCAAATACGGGCGGCTGCTCAGCCTGACGCACCGCTTCCGCGTCGACAAGTCGAGCGTGCTCGTCCACCGCAACGAGGTCGACATCGCCGTCGGTTCGGACCGCAGTTTCGTGACTGTCGGCTATGTCCGCCTCAACCGCGACATCGACACCGAGGATTTGCAGGACCGCGAGGAAATCCGCGTCGGGGCGCGCGCCGCATTTGCTAAATACTGGTCGCTGTTCGGTTCGGGCATCGTCGACCTGACGTCGCGCGGCGAGGCCCCGCAATCGACCAGCGACGGCTTCGCGCCGGTGCGGACGCGCATCGGGCTGCAGTACGAGGACGAGTGCTTCCGCTTCGGCGTGTCGTGGCGGCGCGACTATATCGACGACCGCGACTTCCGGCGCGGCAACAGCTATTCGATCAGCCTCGCATTCAAGAACCTTGGTTGATGCCGGGCAAGCCGGTGGCTGGCGCTCACGCGCCGTTCACGACGTGCGGTGCAGAAACTTTGCGTAAAGGCCGGTCACGCGCTATGGCGGCGGCGGCAAATGCGGCGGGGGCTGCTGGAGAGCGACGAGTGCGGACGACAAGATTTGGCGCGGGCGTGCTGGCACTGGGCCTGATCGCGGGCGCGGCGGCGGCGCAGGATGTCATCGGTGCGGGGGCCGACGGGCTCGATGTCCAGCTGCTGGGCGACGTCGATCCGGCGCTCCGCAAGGCGCAGGCGATCGTCAACAACGACATTATCACCGATACCGATGTCGAGCAGCGCCTCAACCTCGTCGTCGCGGCGAACGGCGGCAACGTCGACCCGGAGGAAAAGACGCGGCTGCGCGCGCAGGTCGTCCGCAACCTGATCGACGAAAAGCTGCAGATCCAGGAGGCGGCGGCCAAGGACATCAAGGTCAGCGAGGCCGAGGTCGATGCCGCGTACAACCGCGTCGCGGGCAATTTCAAGCGCACGCCGACGGGTTTCGCCGACTTCCTGCATCAGTCGGGGAGCAGTCCCGCGTCGATCAAGTCGCAGATCCGCGGCGAGCTGTCGTGGAGCCGCCTGCTGCGCCGCAAGGTCGAGCCGCTGGTCAACGTCGGCGACGAGGAGGTCAACGCCGTCATGGCGCGTATGACCGCGACCAAGGGCAGCGACGAACTCAACTTGCGCAAGATCTTCCTTCCCGCGACCGCCGAGACGCAGGACCAGGTGATGAAGGAAGCGGCGATCTACGTCGGCGAGATCCGCGCCGGTTCGTCGTTCACCGTTTATGCGCGGCAGGTCTCGCAGGACGCGTCGCGCAACGAAGGCGGCGCGATCGGCTGGGTCAGCCCGTCGCAGCTCAGCGATGTCGTCGCGCCCGTCGTCGCGGCGCTCAAGCCCGGCGAGGTCAGCGAGCCCTTCGCGGTCCCCGGCGGCATCGAAATCTGGGCGGTCGAGGGCAAGCGTCAGGCGCTGGCGGGCGATCCCGGCGAGGCGGTGCTCAGCCTCAAGCAGCTGTCGATCAGCTTCACGCCCGGCATGACCGATGCCGCCGGACAGGCGATGGTCAATAATTTCCAGAAGAGCACGCAGGCGATGGGCGGCTGCGCGCGCGCCGAGATCGTTGCCAAGGAACTGGGTGCGGAAGTCGCGGCGAACGATTCGATGAAGCTCAAGGCGCTGCCGCCCGCGCTGCAGAACATCATGGGTCAGCTCAAGATCGGCCAGGCGACGCCGCCGTTCGGTTCGGCCAAGGACGGCCTGCGCGTTCTCGTGCTGTGCGACCGCGACGACAGCGCGACGCAGGCGAAAATCCCGACCTTCGACGAGATCTACGCGCAGATGAACGACGAGCGCGTCAATCGTCAGGCCCAGAAGCTGCTCCGCAACCTGCGCCGCGACGCGATCATCGACTATCGCTAGTCCGGTGCAGCCGCTCGCCGTCGCGCTCGGCGATCCTGCCGGTATCGGCCCGGAAATCGTCGCGCGCGCGTGGGAGCGGCGCTGCGAAGCCAATCTGCCGCGCTTCTTCGCGATCGGCGACCGGCGCAGCATCGCCGCCGTCTGGCATGGCCCGGTCGAGACGCTCGGCGCGCCGGGCGACGCCGCCGGCGTGTTCGACCGTGCGTTGCCGCTGATTCAGGTCGACGACCCCGGCGACATCGTCCCCGGCGACCCCAATCTGGCGGGTGCGCGCTGCGCCCTCGACAGCCTCGAGATTGCTGTCGGGTTGGCGCGCACCGGAACCGCCTCGGGGCTGGTCACCGGGCCGGTCAGCAAGGCGCAGCTCTACGCCATCGGCTTCACCTACCCCGGCCAGACCGAGTTCATCGCCGAACGCTGCGGCATCGCGCGGGGCAATGTCGTGATGATGCTGGCGGGACCGAGCCTGAAGACGGTGCCGGTGACGATCCACACCGCGCTCGCCGACGTGCCGCGCGCGCTCAGCGCCGAGTTGATCGTCAGCCGCGCACGCGTCACGGCGCGCAGCCTGCAGCGCGATTTCGGCATCGCGCACCCGCGACTGGCGGTCGCGGGTCTCAACCCGCACGCGGGCGAAGGCGGCACGCTGGGGCGGGAGGAACTCGACCTGATTGGCCCTGCCATCGAAACCTTGCGGGCCGAAGGCCTCGACATCGCCGGGCCGCTTGCCGCCGACACGATGTTCCATCCCGAGGCGCGCGCGCGCTACGACGTCGCGATCTGCATGTATCACGATCAGGCACTGATCCCGATCAAGACGCTCGACTTCCATGACGGGGTCAACGTCACGCTCGGCCTGCCGATCGTCCGCGCCTCGCCCGACCACGGCACCGCCTTTGCCATCGCGGGAACCGGTACCGCCAGCCCCGACGCGATGATCGCGGCCCTGTGCATGGCGGGCGACTGCGCGGCGCGGCGCGCGGCGGGGTGAGCGACGCTCTCGACGGTCTCCCGCCGCTGCGCGAGGTTATCGCGCGCCACGGGCTCGCGGCAAAAAAGACGCTGGGGCAGAATTTCCTCCTCGACGGCAACCTCCTCAACCGCATCGCGCGTGCCGGCGGTCGGCTCGATGGCCAGACGGTATACGAGGTCGGCCCCGGCCCCGGCGGGCTGACGCGCGCGCTGCTCCGCGCCGGGGCCTCGGTGGTGGCGGTCGAACGCGACGACCGCGCGCTGCCCGCGCTCGCCGAACTCGCCGCTGCCGCGCCGGGACGCCTGACGGTGATCGCGGGCGACGCGCTGGCGCAGGACGAGGCCGCGCTCCTCCCGCCCGGCACCCACATCGCCGCCAACCTGCCCTACAACATCGGCACCGCGCTGCTGGTGCGCTGGCTGACCGTCGAGCCGTGGCCGCCGTGGTGGGCCAGCCTGACGCTGATGTTCCAGAAGGAGGTCGCGCAGCGCATCGTCGCCGCCCCCGACACCGACGCCTATGGCCGCCTGTCGGTGCTGGCGCAGTGGCGCACCGTTCCGCGCCTCGCCTTCGATCTCAACCGCAACGCCTTCGTTCCGCCGCCCAAGGTGACGAGCGCGGTCGTCCACATCGTCCCCGCCGCTGCGCCCGAAGGCGTGTCGGGGAAGGTGCTGGAGAGCCTCACGGGATCCGCCTTCGGCCATCGCCGCAAGATGCTACGCGCCGCTCTCAAGGGCTTGCCGGGCGCCCTGGCGGCGCTGGAGGCGTGCGGGATCGACAGCGCGCGGCGGGCGGAGACATTGGGCGTGGCGGAATTCGTGGCGGTGGCGCGGGTGCTGAGCACTTCTTCCCCCTCCCCTCCCCGCG
>CAXTSL010000045.1:0-23606 GCA_964246975.1 uncultured Sphingomonadaceae bacterium | reverse complement strand
CCTTGGGCATGCCGGTGGTGCCGCCGGTGTAGATGAACAGCATGTCGTCGCCGCGATGGTTCTGCGCGGGAAGGGTCGCGCCGCTCGTGGCGACGGCGTCGAAATCCTGCGCGAAGGACGCGGTTTGGCCGCCGACCTGGAGGAACAGCCTGATCCCCGGCAGGTCGAGCGAGCCGACGAGATCGGCGAACTCGGCGTCGTAGACGAGCACCGTCGCGTCGCTGTTGTCGAGGATGTAGAGCAGCTCGCCGCCGGTGTAGCGGTAGTTGACGTTGACGTGAACGAGGCGTGCCTTGAACCCGGCGACGGTGGTTTCGAGATACGCGGGCGAGTTGCGCATCAGGTGCGCCAGCTTGTCGCCGGGCACCGCGCCGGCGGCGTGGAAGGCGGCGGCGAGCGCGTCGGTGCGGCAGTCGAACTGCCCCCAGGTGGTGACACGCTCGCCGTGGATGGTCGCGGGGCGGTCGGACGGCACCGCCTTGCCGAGGGCGGCGAAGATCGCCCCGAAACTCCACTCGATGCTCATGCGCGTCTCCCCGCCGCCACCCTAGCGGCGCGCACCCGCGCTTAAAAGACGCCGTGCGCGTGCGCCGAGATGACGAGCGCCCAGACGCTCGTCACCGCAAGGATGACGAACGTCCCCAGCGTCCCGGTGACGCGCGCGGCGTTAGGTGACGGCATCGCGAGTCCGACGGCGTGGGCGATACGGAACAGGACAAGGCCGATGCCGATGATTCCGATCGCCGGGCTCGTGCCGCGGGCAGTCTCGATCAGCCCTATCAGGATCAGGATGATCGGCACATATTCGGCGAAATTGGCCTGGGCGCGGATGCGGCCGAGCAGCAGCGGGTCGCCGCCATCGCCGAGCGAAACCTTGCCGTTGACCCGGACGCGGACGACGCGAAAGCTCAGCACGAGCAGGATAAGGCCGCAAAGTCCGGCGGTGGTAATCGTGACGACCATGAAATTCCCCCTTGAGTCGACGCAGGCGTAGCCGTGCAACCTTCCCGCGTCCACCTCGTTGAGACCGCGTAACCCTTGAAGGAGCACGACGATGAATACCGATCTCAACAACAACGGTGTCGACGACCTTCCCGATGGCGACCGTGTTGCGGGCAGCCTCAAGAACATCGGCGGCAAGATCAAGGAAGGCGTCGGCAGCCTGATCGGCGACACCAAGATGGAGGCCGAAGGCGAGGCGCAGCAGGTCGAAGGCAAGGCTCAGAACACCTGGGGCGGTGCCAAGGACGCGGTACGCGACGCCGCCGACTAAAGTTTCGGCAATAACACGCGACAAGCCGCCGCTCCGCGATCCGGGGCGGCGGCTTTTCATATTGCAAGACGGCGCGAAATGACTATGGTCCGCGCCTCACGAACAACCGGGTCCGCGATGCGGCCGCACCCCAGCGGCCTTGTCGGCGTTGCCCCAAAGATGAAGATGACAGGTGCCGGATGGCCGTTCCGAAACGCAAGACCTCGCCTTCGCGCCGCAATATGCGCCGCAGCCACCACGCGTTGAGCGCCAGCGCGTTCCAGGAATGCCCGAACTGCGGCGAGCTCAAGATTCCGCACAATCTGTGCAACGCCTGCGGTCATTACAACGGCCGCGAGATCGTCGCGACGCAGGCCTGACCACGGTTGCTTGCATGACGGGGGGCAACGCGTGAGCGGCCGTCCGGTCATCGCGCTCGATGTGATGGGCGGCGATGCCGGCCCGGCGCAGGTCATCGCCGCCGCCGAACTGGCGCGCGAACGCTATCCCAGGCTGTTGTTCCGCCTCTACGGTCAGGAACCCGCGATCCGCGCCGGACTGGCACGCGCGCCGCGGGTCGCCGCCGAGGCGGTCGTCGTTCACACCGAGACGCAGGTGCTCGGCACCGACAAGCCAAGCCAGGTCATCCGGCGTGGGCGCGGCACCTCGATGGGGTTGGCGATCGAGGCGGTGAAGGCGGGCGAAGCGCATGCCGTGGTCTCGGCGGGCAACACCGGCGCGCTGATGTCGATGGCCTATCTGTCGCTGCGCACGATGGAGGGCATCGACCGCCCGGCGCTCGCGGCGCTGCTGCCGACCCTCAAGAACGATTCGGTCGTCCTCGACCTCGGTGCCAACGTCGAGTGCGATACCGAAAACCTTGTCCAGTTCGCGGTGATGGGCGCGGCGTTCGCGCGCACCGTGCTCGGCGTCGAACGGCCGCGCGTCGCGCTGCTCAACATCGGCGAGGAGGAGCTCAAGGGCACCGAGGAGCTGAAGGACGCCGCGATGCTGCTGCGCGCCGTCGCCCTGCCGATGGAGTTCGTCGGTTTCGTCGAGGGCGACAAGATCGGCCAGGGCAATGTCGATGTCATCGTCACCGACGGCTTTTCGGGCAATATCGCGCTCAAGACCGCCGAGGGGACGGGCAAGCTCGTGACGGGGTTGCTGGCGCAGGCGTTCCGTTCGTCGTGGCTGACGCGGCTTGGCTATCTGCTGTCGCGCGGCGCGCTCCGGGCGCTCGGCGCGCACCTCGATCCCAACGCCCATAACGGCGCGGTGATGCTCGGCCTCAACGGACTGGTAGTGAAGAGCCACGGCGGTGCCAACGTGCGCGGCATCGCCAACGCCATCGGCGTCGCGCACGATCTCGTCGTCGCCGACGTGGCGCGCAAGATTTCCGACGATCTCGCCAATTTCCGCGCGCATCGCCCGGCTGTGGCAGGTTCGGCGACGCGCGAAGCGGCTGCGGACGCCAAGTGACGCGGCGCGCGGTCATCGCGGGAACGGGCAGCTACCTCCCGGCGCGCATCCTCGCCAATGCCGAACTGGCCGCCACCGTCGACACCAGCGACGAATGGATCGTCGAGCGCACCGGTATTCGCCAGCGCCACATCGCGGCGGACGGCGAGTTCACCTCCGACCTCGCGACCGCAGCCGCGCGGCGCGCGCTCGACGCGGCGGGGCTGACGCCGGGCGATGTCGACCTGATCGTCGTCGCCACCGCCACCCCCGACCAGACTTTCCCGGCGTGCGCGACGGTGGTCCAGCACAAGCTCGGCATGACGCACGGCGTCGCCTTCGACGTTGCCGCTGTCTGCTCGGGGTTCCTCTATGCGCTGAGTGTCGCCGATGCGATGGTCGTGACGGGCGCGGCGAACACGGCGCTGGTCATCGGGGCGGAGACCTTCAGCCGCATTCTCGACTGGGAGGACCGCGCGACGTGCGTGCTGTTCGGCGACGGCGCGGGCGCGGTCGCGCTGCGCGCCGAGACGGGCACGGGAACGAGCGCCGACCGGGGCATCCTCGCGTCGCGGCTGCATTCGGACGGACGCTACAACGACCTGCTCTACGTCGACGGCGGCGCGGGCTCGACGGGAACGGTCGGCAAGCTGCGCATGAAGGGCCGTGAGGTGTTTCGCCACGCGGTGACCAACCTCGCGTCGGTGATGACCGAGACGCTCGCGGCGGCCGGCTTGGCGAGCGACGACGTCGCCTGGGTGATCCCGCACCAGGCCAACCTCCGCATCCTCGAAGGCACGGCGAAAAAGCTTGGCCTGCCGCTCGAGCGCGTCGTCGTAACGGTCGGCGCGCACGCCAATACCAGCGCCGCGTCGGTGCCGCTGGCGCTCGACACGGCGGTGCGCGACGGGCGTATCAAGCCGGGCGATTTGTTGTTATTGGAAGCGATGGGCGGCGGCTTCACCTGGGGGGCGGCGGCGGTTCGTTGGTAGCGACGTTCGTTGGTAGTGTTTGGCGTTGGTTCGGGGAGGAGCGCCGATATGACGGATATGGTTGACAACGCACCGATTTCGCGTCGCAAGGCGCGCGTCGCCAAGGCCGAGAGTGGCGGCACGCTGACCCGCGCCGACCTGTGCGAGGCGGTCCACCGCGATGTCGGCCTGTCGCGCGCCGAGTCGTCGGGGCTAGTCGAGATGGTCCTCGACCATATCGGCGACGTGCTGGTCAGCGGCGAGAACGTCAAGATTTCATCGTTCGGCAGTTTCGTGCTGCGCAACAAGGGCCAGCGCATCGGGCGAAATCCCAAGACGGGGCAGGAAGTGCCGATCGAGCCGCGCACCGTGCTGACCTTCCGCCCGAGCCAGTTGCTGCGCGAGCGCATCAATGCGGGGCCGGCGGTCGCGTGACCGAGAAGGCGCCCGGCGCGTTCCGCACGATCGGCGAGGTCGCCGAGGAACTGGGGTTGCCGCAGCACGTCCTGCGCTTCTGGGAAACGCGCTTCCCGCAGGTCCAGCCGCTCAAGCGCGGCGGCAACCGGCGCTATTATCGCCCCGCCGACGTGGCGCTGCTGCGCGGCATCCACCGCATGCTCCACGCCGAGGGCTATACGATCAAGGGCGTGCAGAAACTGCTCGAGGGTGGCAAGGCGGCGCTGCCCGTCGCCGCGCCAGTGGCGACGGCGACAGACACGGACACTGCGACCGCTGCCCCTGCGGTCGATCTCGCGGCATTGCGCGCGGTCCGCGACCGTCTGGCTGCCGGACTTGCCGAAGCCAGAGGCGCGCCAGGACGATTGGCGGCGTGAAGAGCGTCGCGGTATTCAGCGTCAAGGGCGGCGTCGGCAAGACGGCGTGCGCAGTCAATCTCGCCTATGCCAGCGCGACGCAGAGCGCGCGGCGGACCTTGCTGTGGGACCTCGACGCGCAGGGAGCGGCGACCTTCACGCTCAAGCTCGCCCCCCGGGGCGGCGCGGCGGCGCGCAAGCTGTTCGCCAAGGACTCCGAACTGGGGGGCCTGATCCAGCCGAGCGCGTGGCCGGGGCTCGACCTCCTCGCCGCCGACAAGTCGCTGCGCAGCCTCGAAAAACAGCTCGCCGCCGACGACAAGGCGAAGCGGCTGCGCAAATTGCTCAAGGATCTCGGTGGCGATTACGACCGCATCATCCTCGACTGCCCGCCGGGTCTCGGCGAACTTGCCGAGCAGGTGTTTCGCGCCGTCGACGTGCTCGTCGTGCCGATGCTGCCGTCGCCGCTGTCGCTGCGCGCCTTCGACCAACTGATCGACCATCTGGCGCGCAACCATGGCGGCGCACCCGTCGTCGTGCCGGTGTTCAACATGGTCGACCGGCGGCGCGCACTCCATAAGGCGGTCGCCGACGCGGCGCCCGAGCAGGCCGCGATCCCCTATGCCAGCGCCATCGAGGCGATGTCGGTGCACCAGTCGCCGATCGCCGCGCGCGCCCCCGGCGGTGCGGCGGCGCGCGCCTTCAACGCGCTGTGGGCGATTGTCGAGCGGCAACTGGTGTCGCAGGGCTGAACTTGCCGCGCCGACCGCGCGTTGCGTTTCGGAATTCCCCCGGAGCGCCGCCATGCAAAGTCCCCGTCCCACGCCGCTGCGCCTCAAGCCGCTCCACGAGCAGGTCGTCGTCATCACCGGCGCGTCGAGCGGCATCGGCCTCGCCACCGTTGAGGCGGCTGTCGCCAAGGGCGCGCGCGTGGTGCTCGTCGCGCGCAACGGCGCGGCGCTCGACGATATCGCGGTGCGGCTGCGCGCCACCGGCGGACAGGTCGCGACGCTCGCCGCCGATATCGCCGATTCCGATACCGCCGAGCGCATCGCCGAACTCGCGCTCGACAGTTTCGGGCGCGTCGACACCTGGGTCAACAACGCCGCCGCGTCGCTGTACGGGCGCTTCGATCAGGTGCCCGAGGCCGACCACCGCCGGATCTTCGAGATCGGCTATTTCGGCACGGTGCGCGGCTCGCTCAAAGCGGTCGAGCTGCTCAAGACGCGCGGCGGCGCGCTGATCAACGTCGGCTCGGTGCTCGGAGACCGCGCCATCCAGCAACAGGGCATGTATTGCGCGATGAAGCATGCACTGCGCGGCTTTACCGACGCGTTGCGGGTCGAAATCGCCGAGGCCGGGCAGCCGGTGTCGGTGACACTGATCAAGCCGCACGCGATCCACACGCCCTATCCCGAACATGCGCGCAACTACATGGAAAAGCCGGGCTCGTTGCCGGCTCCGGTCTATGATCCGCGCCTCGTCGCCAAGGCCATCCTGTTCGCTGCGCAGCATCCGCGCCGGATGCTGACCGTCGGTGGCCTCGGCGTGCTGGTGTCGACGCTGGGCACTATCTTCCCGCGACTGACCGATATCGGCGAGACGCTCGTCGGCCGCGCGGCGCAGCAGACCGACGCGCCGCCGCCACCGGGCGTCAACGACAATCTCTACGCCCCCCGCCGCGACGGGCGCATCGACAGCGACCAAGACAAGGTCGTGCGCCGCACGAGCCTGTGGCTCGACGCGCAGATGTACCCCGTGCGCGCGGCGGGCGCGGTCGGCGCGGCGGTCGTGCTGGCCGCGATGCTCGCGGGGGCGCGGCGTCAGGCCTGACGCGCGGCGCGTAGCGTCCGCCACTGGTCGAGCCGCTCGGCGATGCGCTTCTCGTGTCCCCGGTCGGTCGGCGCGTAGAATTGCTGCGCAGCCATCTCGGCGGGCCAATAATCCGCCCCCGAGAACCCGCCCGCCGCGTCATGGTCGTAGGCATAGCCCTTGCCGTAGCCGGTGTCCTTCATCAGCCGGGTCGGCGCGTTGAGGATGTTGGCGGGCGGCATCAGCGAGCCGGTCTCCTTCGCCGTCCGCCACGCCGCCTTTTGCGCCCTATACGCGGCGTTCGATTTGGGCGCGGTCGCGAGATAGAGGCAGGCGTGGGCGATCGCCAGCTCGCCCTCGGGCGAACCGAGGAGCCGCCGCAGGACGTACAGGGGCTCCTCGCCCGCCGTCAGCATCCGCGCGAGGTAGTACAGCGCCGCATCGGGGTCCGATCCGCGCAGCGATTTGTGGAGCGCCGAGATGAGGTTGTAATGCCCCTCACGGTCCTTGTCATAGACCGCGACGCGGCGGTGGAGCAGGTCGCGCAACTGGCCGGGTTCGAGCGGCACCTCGACAGCAATCGAAAACAGCGTCTCGGCCTGGTTGAGCAGGAAACGCCCGTCGCCGTCGGCGCTCGCGACCAGCGCGTCGCGCGCGTCGGAAGTCAGCGGCAACGTCCGCTCCTCGGCAGCTTCGGCGCGTTCGAGCAGCCGATCGAGCGCTGCCGCGTCGAGCCGCCGGACGATCAGCACCTGCGCGCGGCTGAGCAGCGCGGCGTTGAGCTCGAAGCTCGGGTTCTCGGTCGTCGCGCCGACCAGTGTGATCGTGCCGTCCTCGACATAGGGCAGGAAACCGTCCTGCTGGCTGCGATTGAAGCGGTGGATTTCGTCGACGAACAGCAATGTCCGCTGGCCGTTCCCCGCCGCGATGCGCGCTTCGGCGAACAGCTTCTTGAGTTCGGCGACCCCCGAAAATACCGCCGAGATCATCACGAAGCGCAGGCCGACCGCGTCTGCCAGCAGCCGCGCGATCGTCGTCTTGCCCGTCCCCGGCGGCCCCCACAGGATCAGCGACGCGAGCTTGCCCGCCGCCACCATGCGCCCGATCGCGCCGTCGGGGCCAGTGATATGCTCCTGCCCGACGACATCGGCGAGGGTGCGCGGGCGCAGGCGTTCGGCGAGCGGTTGCGCGGCGGCGGGAACGGCGGGCGCGTCGGCGGCGAACAGGTCGGGCATCAGGACCAATATAGGGGTCGTCGCGCAGTCCGCCTACCAGTCCAGATAGTCCGCGATCTCCAGCACGCCGCGCCGCGCCAGGCATTCGGCGGGGATGTAGCCGGTCAGCGTCATCCAGATGTCGTCGCCCTGTTCGGCATAAACCTTGAGGTACGCATCGCAGCACGCCGCGAGGCCGAGGCGCTTGAGGCGCAGTTGCTCGGTCTTGTAGGTCGTCATCGCCGCCGTCGCTTCGGAGAGGTAGGTCGCGAGGTTGGCGCGCGATACGACCTGGTTGCGCGGCGGGACGGTCAGCGGGCGCGTTGCCTTGAAGAAGCGTCCCGCGAGTTCGCCGTGGAGGACGTCGATGACGCGGTCGGGGCCGATGTTGACGCGCTGCGGCAGTTGCTTGGTGTCGCCCGCCAGCCGCTTCGCCATGTCGAGCAGGTCACGCAGATGCTCGTCGCGTCCGCTGACCGCCGCCATCCGCGACCACGCGCGCGCCTCGAGGCCGAGGTTGCAGAAGTGCGCCGCGTCGGTGTTGCGGCACGCGGTCGACGCCATGTCGACGACCTTGGGATCGTTCTCGTCGAAATCGTAGTGGGCAACATTGCCCGAGCGGAAACCGCTGTCGACCTGATGCGTCGCGGCAACCTCGAAGGCATCGGCGGGAACGATCGCGATGCTGGCGTCGAGTACGCCGGCGCGGCGGCACGCGGCGTCGAGCGCGAACAGGAACATGAAGAAATGCACCGCGCGCTCGCGGGCGTGCATCAGCAGCGCGTTGCCGAGCGTGCCGCCAAGGTTCACGCCCGAAGGCGAGCGTTCCATGTGTTCGCGCGGCGGCATGGCGGGCTCCCGGTGGCGACGGTCGCCGCGATTAAACCCGTGACGGGCGATTCGGACAAGCGTGCTTGCGGGAACGAAAGCCGCGGCGGTGCGGTTCTTTGAGCGATGAAAGATCCCGACGAGTCCGCAGCACGCGATGCGTCGGCGACCAGGCTGACCGACGACGAACACCGCGAGGTCAGCGACCTGTCGCTCGCCGCACCGCGTGTCGTCCACGAGGTCGTGCGCCAGCAGGGCGAGGAGGAGTTGGCGCGCTCGGCCGCAGCACTGATCTACTCGGGCCTCGCTGCCGGCGTGTCGATCAGCGCGTCGGTGCTCGCCAAGGCGTTCCTGCAGGCCGGGCTTCCCGCCGATGCGCCCTGGGCATCGCTGGTCACGTCGTTCGGCTATGCGGTCGGCTTCGTCATCGCGATCATGGGGCGGCTGCAGCTGTTCACCGAGACGACGGTGACCGCCGTGCTGCCCGTCGCGACGCGTCCGACGCTGGCCAATCTCACACGGCTGTTGCGGCTATGGGGACTGGTCCTTGCCGCCAATCTCATCGGCTCGCTGCTCGTCGCGTGGCTGATCGTCGATGGGGCGGTCCTCGCCGACGGACATCGCGCGGCGGTGCTGGCGATCTCGCGCGAGGTGCTCGCGCCCGGCTGGGTCGAAATCCTGTGGCGCGCCATGCCCGCCGGGTTCCTCATCGCGTCGATCGCGTGGATCCTGCCCAATGCGCGCGGTAGCGAGTTCTGGGTGATCGTCCTCGTCACCTGGGTGGTCGGCGTCGGCGGCTTCAGCCACGTCGTCGCCGGATCGACCGAGGCGTTCGTCCTGTGGCTGGCGGGCGAGCGCAGCTTCGGCGCATCGTTCGGCGGGTTCATCGTCCCCGCGCTGATTGGCAACGTCGTCGGCGGTACGGGATTATTCGCGGTTCTGGCGCACGGCCAGGTCAGCAGCGAGACTCAAGCGTCCTTGAAATAGGGCTCGACCGGACCGTGCTGCTTCAAGGTGATCGGGTTGCCGCGCCGGTCGCGGGTCTTGCCGACGGTCAGTCGCACCCAGCCTTCGGAGACGCAATATTCCTCGACCGTCGTGCGCTCGACGCCGTTGAAGCGGATCCCGATGCCACGCGCGAGGATCGCCTCGTCGTAGAATGGCGTGCCGGGAGTAGCCGACAGGCGGTCGGGGGGAATGTCGGCGATGGGCGCGGCGTCGGTGGCGTCGTCGGTCATTGTTCGAACCCTTGCTGCCTCTCTCCCTTTAGGGGAGAGGGAGGGACCCGCGCGCCACTTCGGCGCGTGGGAGGGAGAGGGGGCGTGCGGCGGGCATCAGCCTTTCGTCCCCTCTCCCCGCCGCCAAGGGGCGGCTGTCCCTCTCCCCTAGAAGGAGAGGGCAGGAATTACGCCTCATCCTCGACCGGACCGGCGTCCGCTGGCGCATCGGCGCTGGCACCCGGTTCGGCGTTGGGGTCATAGGCTTCGGTAAAGCCCGCCGCGTCGCGCTCGAACATGTCGGTCGTGACATCGACGCCCTTCGCCTGAAGTTCGGCCTCCTCGGGCGAGCGTGCGATGTTGACCTTGATCGTCACCGACACTTCGGGGTGGAGCGCGACCTTGACGTCGTACAGGCCGAGCGCCTTGATCGGCTTGTCGAGGACGATCTGGTTGCGCGTCACCTTGCTGCCCTCGACCGTCTCGGCGAGCGCCTCGGCAAGATCGCGCGTCGCGACCGAACCATAGAGCTGGCCGGTGTTCGACGCCTGACGGATCAGCACGACGGTGGTGCCGTCGATGCCCGCCGAATCCGCGCGCGCCGCGTCGCGCCGCTTGGCGTTGTCGGCCTCGATGGTGGCACGGTTGGCTTCGAAGCGCTTGCGGTTGGCTTCGCTGGCGCGCAACGCCTTGTGGCGCGGCAGCAGGAAATTGCGCGCGAAACCCGGCTTCACATTGACGACATCGCCGATGTTGCCGAGCTTCTCGACGCGCTCGAGTAGGATCACATCCATGGGAACAGGCTCCTACTTAACGAGGTAGGGCAGCAAGCCCAGATGGCGCGCGCGCTTGATCGCCTGGGCGAGTTCGCGCTGCTTCTTGCCGCTGACGGCGGTGATGCGGCTCGGCACGATCTTGCCGCGCTCCGAGACGAAGCCCTGCAGCAGGCGCACGTCCTTGTAGTCGATCTTCGGTGCATCGGGTCCCGAGAAGGGGCACGACTTGCGGCGGCGGAAAAACGGACGTCCCATGATTTCTGCCCTCCCTTAAGCCGCGCGCGGGCGGAAACCGCCGCCGCCACGCTCGCCGCCACGATCACGATCGCCGCCGCCGAAGCCGCCGCCACCACCGCCACGCGGACGGTCGCCCCGATCGCCGCGATCCCCGCGGTCGCCGCGATCACGGTCGCCGCCGCGGCCATCGCGCTCGCGCTCGCGGCTTTCGTTGCGGCGCATCATCGCCGACGGCTCGGTCTCGAGCGTGTCGACCTTGACGGTCATGTAGCGCAGGATGTCCTCGTTGAGCGCGACCTGGCGCTCGAGTTCGGCGACCGCAGGCGACGGCGCGTCGATGTTGAACATCACGTAATGCGCCTTGCGGTTCTTCTTGATCCGGTAGGCGAGGCTGCGCAGGCCCCAATATTCGTTCTTCGTAACGGCACCCTTGCCGTCGGCGATGATCTTGGTGAAGGCTTCGGTCAGCGCTTCGACCTGAGCGGTCGCCAGATCCTGCCGCAGCAGGAAGACATGTTCATAGGCCGGCATAAGTCCGGAACCTCCTCGTTACCGATCGTTGACGCCGCGCGATGCGGAACGCCCCTCCGGCTGGCTTCGACAAAAACACCGGCCGGGGACGTGCCCCCGCCGGTGCTTGGCGTGCTGCTAGTCGAAACCCTCGAACGATGCAAGGGGGCGGTGCGTCAGCCCTTGGTCGACGCGTACAGACCCCACATGTTGGCGATGTCGCGCACCGGGCTGCCCTCGGCAACGCCGGCGAAGGTCGTCTTGGCGGGGCCGGTCTGGCCGCCGCGCACCTGTGCGATGCCCTTGAAGACCTTCGCCGCTTCGACATTGCCGCCGCCCGCCGCAACCGCCTTGTCATAGGCCGCGACAGCCTGCGGATACTGCCCGAGACCGAGATACTCGTTGGCGCCCTGGAAGGCCGTGGCGGGCACCGCCGACAGCTTGGCGGCCTGCGCGGGCGCGGCGGCGGCGCGCTGGCCGGCAGCCTGTGCCAGCCGCACGCTCATCGCGTCGGTACCCGCCGTGCCCGCCTTGGCGAGGACATCGCGCGCCGTGCCCGACTGGCCCGCGACCAGCGCCAGCTTGGCGAACTCAAGATAATCCTCGTTGCGGTCGATGGTGCCCGTCTGGCTCATCAGCTGGTACAGCGCCAGCTTGGCGTCGGGGGTCATCGGCGTCTGGCGCATGTTGAGCAGCAGCGCCTTCCACCGCGACGGCGACGGATCGACCTTGATCAGTCGCGTCGTCGTGGCGATGTAGCCCTGCTTGTCGCCCGACTTATATTGTGCGCCCGCCAGATTCTCGAGGTACTGCGGCTTCGCGCCATTGGCCTTGATCAGCTGGTTATACGCCGCGACCGCCTCCTTGTAGCGACCCTGCTTCGCCGAGGCTTGCGCGATCAGGATCTGCATGTTCTCGCCGCCCGCCTTGCGCGCATAGCTGACCGCCTTGTCCATGTTGCCGGCGTTGTAATACAGGCTGGCGAGCTGCGCTGGCGGCGCGCCAAGCGCCTCGAGTTCGCCCGCCGCCTGCCCGTAGCGTCCGGCCTTGGTATAGACATAGGCCGCCATCTTGCCGACGGTGGTGCGCTCCTCGGGCGTCTTGGCAGCGGCGCGCGCGCTGTTGATCGACGCGATCGCGGCGGCCGAATTGCCCGACCCTGCGGCGCGCGACGCGGCCTGTAGCGGCACGCCCACCGCCTTCGACACCGCAGCGAGGGCGGGCGTCGCGGCGAGCAACGCGGCGGCGGCGGCGAGGTGGAGCGCGGACGACTTGGCGAGGTGCATCGAAAAACCCTTTTCGGCGAGACCGGAGTATCGGCGGAACGACGGAAAATAGCGGCGTCCGCGTGGCTGCGCGCTGAACGGACGACCGCGACATTAATCGAACCGCGCGGCGGTGCAACGCCGATATGCGCGTCGGGTTGCGCGCGTCCGGCATTGTGCTGCGGCGTCGCCGACGACAACTGCATGCCTATCCGGCACGGGGTTGCGACGTGCGTCCGGAGCACCAGCAACCTCGCCAGTCGCTTTCAAGCGAAAGCCATTCCTCTCGGGGGGCAGGCTTGGGTGAGGGCGCGGCGAGTGCCTGCGCCGAACGTCCGGGGTCGAGTTCGCACGCGATCAGCCGCGCCTCGCGCGCCACCCGCGGGGTATCGATCTGACGCATGATCGTCTCGAACGCCGCGCGGGCAAGCTGCGGCAGCGGCTGGCGCATCGTCGTCAGGCGATAGCGGTCCCAGGTTCCCGCCGGCACGCCGTCGAAGCTCGCGACCGACAGGTCTTCGGGAACGTGCAGTCCCCGGCTCGTCGCCTCGTCGATCGCGCCGATCGCGGTGATGTCGTTGACGCACACAAGGGCGGTAATTGGGCGCCTGGCGGACAGGATCGCCGCCGCACCGGTACGCCCGCGCTCATAGCCGAAATCGCCGATTGCAGTGGCAATTTCCTTGCGTGCGATACCGTGCTCGGCCAACGCGTCATAAACGCCCTGGGCGCGGTCGTTGGCGAGTGTCGACAGTTGCGGCCCCTCGATCATGCCGAAGGCGCGGTGGCCCAGGCCGAGGAGATGCTCGCCGAGCGTGCGACCGGCGGCACGATGGTCGCAGCTGACAAGGCTGACCGGATAATCGGCGCGCGCGCTGTTGTAGAGGACCAGCTCGACGCTCTGCGATTCGAGGATGCGCGCATCGACCGCCGAGATTGCGGTCAGCGAGAGCACGCCGTCGACCTGGTACGACAGGATCTGATCGACGACATCGGAGACCAGCGCCGGGTCGTCGACGGTGAACAGCATGACGCGCTGCCGGTGCGCGTCGGCGGCGTGCGACAGCTCCGACAATACCTCGGGAAAGTGCGAATTGGTGTTGCTCGTCATCAGGATCGCGATGACGTTCGAGCGGCGCGTCAGCAGCGCCTGCGCCATCGCATTGGGGCGGTAGCCGAGTTCGCGCGCCGCCGCGAGGACGCGCTGGCGGACGTGCGCCGACACGCTGCCGTCGCGAAAGGTCCGCGACACTGCCGATTCGGACACCCCCGCGCTCGCCGCGACGTCGATCGCGCGGGTGCGCTGATGATCGGCGACCGGCGTCGCCCGTCGTTGCCGCTGCGCCATTGTCATCCCCGTCGGCCTGCAATCATCACCTAGTTTGCAGTGCAACCGCTTGCAACGATTTTGCCGCCTTGATTTCACTTTTTGGGAGTGGCAGCGTGATCCGGCGGCGTGGCGTGACGCGCCCGGGGGATGTCGTGAACGGCGCGGGCGAGGCCATTGTGCGAACGGCGCGCGTCGGCGATCTCGACGCGGTGTTCGACCTGGCGGTGTCAGGGGGCAACGGTCTGACCAACCTGCCCGCCGACCGCGACGCGCTCGCCGCCAGGCTCGGTGCCAGTGTCGAGGCGGTTGCCTGCCCCGCCGCGCGCGAGGCCGGGGCGGCGATCCTGCTGATCGTCGAGGTGGCGGGCCGCGTCGTCGGCACCAGCTGCGTCTTCGCGCGCGTCGGCGCGGCGTGGCCGTTCTACAGCTATCGCCTGACGCGCCAGGCGAACCGCTCGCTCGCCGTCGCGCGGCTGCAGGCGCAGACCCTGCTGAACCTCGCCAACGATTTCGACGGCGAGGCCGAGGTCGGCGGGCTGTTCATCGACCCCGCGGCACGCGGGGCAGCGCTCGGCGCGCTGGCGGCGCGCGCGCGCTATCTGTTCATCGCCGCGCACCGCGACTGGTTCGGACGCCGCGTCATCGCTGAACTGCGCGGCTGGCAGGACGCCGAGGGTCGTTCGCCGGTCTGGGAAGCCATCGGGCGGCATTTCTACGCGATGGACTTCCACGAGGCCGACCGCACCGGCGCGCTCAGCGGCAGCCAGTTCATCGCCGACCTCGGGCCGCGTTATCCATTGTATGTCTCGCTGCTGCCGTCGCCCGCGCGCGCCGCGCTCGGTCGTCCCCACGACGACGGTCGCGCCGCCTACGACATGCTGCTCGCGGAAGGCTTTGCGGCGGGCGACTATGTCGACATCTTCGATGGTGGCCCGACGGTGGTTGCCGACATCGACACCGTGCGGACGGTCCGCCAGTCGCGCGGCCTGACGATTGCGGCTGTCGGCAGTCTCAACGGCAGCGGCGGCACCGCAATGCTTGCGGCGGCGGGCACCGGCGCGCACTTCCGCGTCGCACGCGGCTCGGTCGCCGCCGACGGCACCGTCGACAGCGCACTCGCTGCCGCGCTGAACGTCGCGGTCGGCGACGCGATCACCGTCGCGCCGGTTTGAGGAACACGCCGATGCTGCCCTTCGTCCTCTCCGAACGCCCGCCGGTGACGCGCATCCGTCAGCGCGACACGCGCGAGTTGCGAGGCGCATCCGGCCCGCGCACGCAGCCGATGGCAGGATTCGAGGCGCAATTCAGCGATATCGTCGACTATATCGTGCGGATCACCGACGAAATCTGGGTCGATCGCGCCATCGGGCGGATTTACGACACCTACGATGCGGGCTGCACGATCTACTCATCGTACGGCGTCGTGCGCTCGGTCGAGGATGTCGTTGCATCGACGGTGACGACGCTCAACGGCTTTCCCGACGGCGAGGCGCACCATCTGAACGTCGCGTGGAGCGGCGACGAGACGGCGGGCTTCTACACCTCGCACCTCGGCTATTCGCAGTCGACCAACCTCGGCGCGTCCGCCTATGGCCCGGCGACGGGGCGGCGCGTCGGCCTGCGTTTCTGCGCCGACTGCGTGACGCGCGACAACCGCATCCACACCGAGTGGCTGGTCCGCGACAATGGCGCGCTGGTGCGTCAGCTCGGCCTCGACCTCCACGACGCCGCGCGGCTGGTCGCCGCCAGCGCGCGGGGCGAGGTCGCCGTGCTGTCGGTGCCGACGCGGATGGACGGGCAGGCCCCGCGCCGCTGGTACGACGGCCCCAACGACACGCCCGAGACGTGGGTACGGCACCATTTCGATCAAATCTGGAACGCCCGGCGCCTCGACCACATCCCCTTTCACTATGCCCCCGACGCCGTCGCGCATTGGGCGGGCGGGCGCGTCGCGAGCGGCCCGCGCAACATCGGCGCGCTGATCATCGGACTGCTCGCCAGCCTCCCCGACGGCACGATCCGCGTCGAGCACGTCAGCTGGTCCGACGAAACCGACGGCGTCATCCTCGCGGTGCGTTGGGTGTTCGAAGGCACGACGCGGCCCGGCGGCATGCTCGGTGACGTGCCGGCGGGCAGGCCGGTGTTCGTCATGGGGGCGAGCCACCTGCGCTTCGGCGACGGCCATGTCGTCGAGGAGTGGACGGTCTTCGACGAGGTCGGCGTGCTCGCGCAGGCGTATCGCGCATGACCCGCTGGGACGCGCTGCCCGAGGTGCTCTCGCCCGTCGGGCGTCCGCTGGCCGAAGTGCTCGCCGACGGGCGGCCGCGTCAGTCGCTGCCCGGTTTCGAGCCCGTCTACCGCGACTTCGTCGACTATATCATGCGCTGCACCCACCGCATCTGGGAGGAGAAGAACATCGGCCTGTGCCGCACGCACTATGCCGCCGATGTCGTCATGCACACGCTGGCCGGACCGGCTGCGGGGGCTGAGGCGGTGGTGCAGGGCACGATCATGTCGCTGGCGATGTCGAGCGACCGCCAGGTCATCGGCGAGGACGTGATCTGGAGCGACGACGGTCTCGAGGTCGGCGGCCAGCTCTACAGCTCGCACCGCATCACCAGCCAGATGACGCACATGGGCGACGACGCGATGATCGGCGCGGCGACGTGGCGCGGCATCGGCGTGACGACGATCGCCGACTGCGCCTGCCGCGACAACCGCATCGTCGAGGAATGGCTGGTACGCGACAATTGGCGCGCCGTCGCACAGGTCGGCGGCAATCCGTGGGCGGTGGCGCAGGCGCAGGCGGCGCTCGACCGCGACGGCGACGCGGCGCGCCACGACTGGCGTGCGGCGGCGATCGCGGCGGTGCGGAAGGAACTTGATTGCGCCGTGCCCGGCGACCACCCGGCGGCGCTGCCTGCCGCAATGCTGCGCGCGGCGTTCCGCGACGACCAGTACGGGGACGCCGCCGCCGCGCTGTCGCCCGCTGTCGAGGTGCGCTGGCCGTCGAACCGTCACGGCTGGGGGCGCGGCTATTGGATCGGCTGCGCGACGCAACTTCGCAGCCTGCTTCACGACGCGGCACTGCGGATCGAGCATGTCGCGGCGCGCCCGCTGCCGCGTGGCGACGTCGCCGTGGCGCTGCGCTGGTCGCTGACGGGCAAGCATCGCGGCGCAGGGCTCTGGGGGCCGCCGACGGGGCGCGACATTCTGATCCTCGCCGTATCGCACTACCGCCTGCGCGGCGGACACATCGTCGAGGACATCACGGTCTTCGACGAGCTTGCCGTGCTCCGGCAGGTCGCGGGCGGGCTGGGGGCATGACCGCTGTCGAAACGCTGATCGCGCTGCTCGGCGGCGACCGCACCGCGCCGGTGCTCGGAGCGTGCCGCCTCGAATCGGGCGGGGCCGATGCGTTCGGCGGCGAGGCGGTCGGCGACGCGTTCCGCCGCGCGCCGGTGGCCGGGCTCGACGCCGCAGCGATCGTCGCGTCGCCGCTGCACCTCGCGCTCTTCGCCGACGCCGAAGCAGTGTTCGCCGATCTATATGGCGCGCACATCGGACGACTGTGGCGCGTCGGCCAGACCGACCCCGGCCCCCCCGAACCTACCGTCGGCGTCGCCTTCGACCCCGACCTGCGCCAGGCGCGCGCCGGCGTGTTCTTTGCCGCCGCCGATCATCCCGACCTCGCCGTCGATGCCGCCACGCGGGTCGAAGCGGCCGGGCACGCGCTCATCGCCGCCGCCACCACGTTCCGGTCGCGCGTCTTCGTCGTCCGCGCGATGGGCGACGCGGCGCGCGGCGCGGCGCTGTTTGCGGTGCACACGCTCGCCGCGCCGCCGGTGCGCCTGCCGGGGCTGACGATGGCGGCGGCACGCTGGGACGGCGAGACAGTCCAGCTCGTCCGCGACTCGCCCGCCGCACACCTGCCGCTCGTCAGGATCGCCGGGTGACGCCGCCCGTCCTCACGCGCCGTTTCAAGATCGCCTACAGCCTCGGCAGCACCGCCGAATCGATCTCGATCACCGCGACCACCAGCTTCCTGCTGATCTTCTACAATCAGGTGCTGGGACTGCCCGCCGGCGGCGTCGGCGTCGCGCTCGCGGCGGGGCTGTTCGTCAACGCGGTATTCGACCCGCTCGTCGGGTCGTGGTCCGACCGGACGCGCTCGCGCTGGGGCCGCCGCCACCCCTTCATGTTCGCCTCGATCCTGCCCGCAGCCCTGTGCTTCTACGGTGTCTTCAACCCGCCCGCCGCGCTCGGCGACACGGGTCACCTGATCTGGCTTGGCGTCCTCAATACGCTGCTGCTGCAGGCGCTGACGCTGTATCACACGCCGCATCTCGCGCTCGGCGGCGAGTGTTCGCCCGACTATCTCGAGCGCTCGAGCGTCATGGGCTACAACACGCTGGCGCTGTGGCTCGGCGATACCCTGTGTTGGCTGCTCGCCTTCCGCTGGTTCTTCCGCCCCGGCGCGGGCTATGCCGACGGCAAGCTCGATCCCGAACGCTGGCCGGTGTTTTCGGGCAGCTTCGCCGCCGCGATCTTCGCGCTGCTGTTGTTTTCCAGCCTGTCGACGCGGTCGCGGATTCCGTGGCTGGCGCGCCTGTCGACGAGCGAGGCACCGTTCGGCATCCTGTCCTTTCTGCGCGATATCGGGCGCACCTTGCGGAACCGCAACTACGTCATGCTGTTGTTCGGGCTGGCCTTCCTGTCGCTGATGACGGGCGTGCGGATCGGCCTCGGGCTCTACGTCAACACCTATTTCTGGCAGTTGACCAACGACCAGATCAGCCTGTTCGTCATCGCCAGCTTTACCGGCTACCTGTTCGCGGCGTTCATCGTGACGCGCTTGCACAACCGGATCGACAAGCGCTGGACCGGCGCAGGCGCGCTGTTCGTCTATTGCGTCGGGCCGGTGATCCCGATCGTGCTGGCGTGGACGGGCGTGATCTCGCCCGCGACGCCGGGGCTGCTCGCTATCCTCATCGCCTTCGCACTGCTCCAGCATATTCCGTACAGCCTGATGACGACGACGATCTATTCGGCGCTCGCCGACATCGCCGACGAGAACGAGCTGCGCTACGGCATGCGGCAGGAGGGCATCTTCTACTCGACGCGGACCTTCTTCGCGCGCGTCGATCAGGCGCTCGGCACGGCGGTCGCGGGCTGGGTGCTGGCGCTGATCGCCTTCCCGAAGAAGGCCGTGCCCGGCCACGTCGATCCGCATGTGCTGTCGAACCTCGCGCTCGCGGTCATCCTGTCGACGATCCCCGGACTGATCGCAGCAGGGTTTTACGCGATGTTGCGCGTCACACGCGCCAGCCACGATGCGACGCGCGCCGCGCTCGACCTGCGCCACGCCGCCGCTGCGACCGCCGAGTAAAGGATCAGGTGCCGATGCCCCACGCCCGCAACAAGCGCCTGCTGGCCGAATTCCTCGCCGATATCGCCGTCGCGACCGACCCGCGCACCGCGCTGGCGCGCCACTGCGATCCGGCGTGCGTCTGGGAAATCTTCCACCCGTTCAACACCTGCCTCGGCAATGCGGCGGCGGCCGAAGTCTTCTGGCAGCCGCTGCGCGCCGCCTTTCCCGACTACGAGCAGCGCGTCGCCTGCCTGCTCGGCGGTGTGTACGAGGGGCGCGAGCAGGTCAGCAGCCTCGGCCACATGATCGGCACCTTCGACGCGTCGTGGCTCGGCATTCCGCCGACCAGAGGTCTCGTCTTCCTGCGCTTCGGCATCAACGCGGTCGTCCGCGACGGGCGCATCGTCAAGGCTTATGTCCTCCTCGATATCGTCGACGTCATGCGTCAGGCGGGGGTGTACCCGTTTCGCCGCATGCCCGGCTCGCCTGAGGCGTGGCCGTTCCCGCCGCTCGACACTGGCGCGACGGCGCTCGAACGCGCGGGGGAGGCGGGGGCGCGGACGATGGACATCGTCCGCGAGATGCAGCTCGGTCTGCCGCGCCCGAGCGAGATCGCGACACTGTCGACCGCGCCGAGCCGCCACAGCCACCGCTGGCACCCGAACATGAACTGGTATGGTCCAGCGGGCATCGGCTCGATGCGCGGTCAGCGCGGCTTTCGCGATTTCCACGGCTCGCTGTTCCTGCAGGCATTTCCCGACCGTTCGGGGGTGCCGCGCGCACCCGGCGGCGCCGAGGATGCGCCCGGCCATTACGTCCAGCTCGGCGACGGCCACTATGCCGTGACTGGCGGCTGGCCGTCGCTGATCGCGACGCATCTCGGGCCCGAGTGGCTCGGACTGCCGCCGACGGGTCGCCGCGTCGAGATGCGCGTCGCCGACTGGTACCGCGTCGACGACGCCGGCCTGATTATCGACAATTGGGTGATGATGGATATCCCGCACATCGTCGACCAGATGGGCCTCGACCTCTTCCACGACCTGCGCTTCATCGCCGATCCGGCACGCGAACGGTGGCCCGAATGACACTGTCGCCGTAATAATCGCGCGAAGTGGCATCGCGCGTCGATGCAACCGATTTCACCGAGATTGACGGACATTGCGCCGGGTGTTGCACTCCCCCGCGAGCTAAAAGGGGGACAACATGCACGACCATCGCGCCGCACGCCTTCGCACCGCGCTTGCCGCCTCGACGATCCTCGCGACGTCGTGGGCGTCCGCTGCGCTCGCCCAGAATGCCGCCGCCCCGGCCGCCGCGCCCGTCGAGATCGCTGCCGCCGACGCGGTCGACGACGGCGAGATCATCGTCACCGCCCAGCGCCGCTCGGAACGCCTGCAGGACGTGCCGCTGTCGATCAGCGCGGTCAGCGGCGACGCGCTGCGCAACGCCGCCGTAACGTCGGCCGACCGCATCGAACAGCTGGTGCCCGGCATTCGCCTGGGGCGCTCGGGGTCGGACCTGCGCCCCGCCATCCGCGGCACCTACACCGAGAACGTCGCGGCGAACGGCGACCCGCGCATCGGCATCTACGTCGACGACATCTATCAGTCGCGGACCAGCCAGGTACCACCGATTGTCGACCTGCAGCGCGTCGAGGTTCAGAAGGGGCCGCAGGGCACGCTGTACGGGCGCAACAGTTTCGGCGGCAACATCGCCTTCTATTCGGCGACGCCGAAACCCGAATTCGAGGCGGGGATCGACGGATTGTACGGGCGCTACAACCACGCGCGCGTCGAGGCCTTCATCAACGCCCCGCTCGCCCCCGGTATCGCGGTTCGCGTCGCGGGCCTCTATGAGCAGGACGACGGCTACATCAAGAACATCGGCACGGGCAACGATCTCGGCCGCGAGAAGCAGTGGTTCATCCGCGGCACCGCGCGCTTCGCGCCGACCTCGATGGAAGGCCTCGAGGTCATCGTCCGCGGCTCGTACCTCGACCTCGGCGGGTCGGGGCTCGGCGGTTTCGGCTACAAGGTCCTGGGGTCGGAGGTCGACATTCCGCTGATCACTGCGCCAGGCGGTTCGATCACCCGCAACGGCGTGACTTACGCGCTGCCCAACGGCTTCAACGGATCGAGCTTCAGCGGCACGGGGACGACCTTCGACACCCGCTTCCGCGACGGCATTCCCGACATCAACGGCGCCGACGTCGGCATCCCGACGATCGCCGATCCGTACACGGTCAACTACGCCGGCAATATCTTCCGCGACGGCACGCAGCAGCAGTATAGCGGCGTCATCAACTTCGACGCCGGGCCAGTGCGGCTGCGCTCGATCACCAGCTACACCGATTTCAAGCTGATCCGAACCGGCGGCAGCCTAACGCCGGTGCTGCTCAACTTTTCCTACGCGCAGACGCAGGCGCGGACGTTCACGCAGGAACTGCAGATCCTGTCGAACGACAAGGACAGCCCGCTCCAGTACGTGATCGGCGGCTATTATCTCGACGACCGCGTCCGCGAGGTCAGCGTCACCAACCAGAACCGCTCGTACGTCACCGCGACCGCACCCGCCGGTCAGCAATATTACACCTTCGGCTTCACCTATCTGCCGCTTGCCACACAGGGCCTCAACCAGACCTTCGCGTATGACGGTTTCGGCGCGGTCCAGCAGAAGACCCGGTCGCTCGCCGGCTATGGGCAGGTTTCGTACACCTTCTTCGACAAGCTGACCGCGACGGCCGGCGTCCGCTACACCGAGGACAAGAAGACACTTTTGTCGACGCGCTTCAATCGCGCCGCGACGGGTGCGGGTTCGTATTTCGCCCACGATATCAAGCAGAAGATCGACTACGCCTGCGGCGGCTTCGTCCCCGCCAGCGGCCGCTCGGTGTCGGCGGACCCGACGGCGATCGCGCAGGCGTATAATTTTGTCTGCGGCAGCAACAAGGACAGCTTCACCACCTATCGCGGCGCGCTCGACTATAAGTTCGACCGCAACCACATGGTCTACGGCAGCTATTCGACCGGCGTCCATTCGGGCGGCTTCAACACCGGCCCGGTGACGATCGGCGGCGTCCCGACGCTGCTGCCGTTCGCGCCCGAAAAGGTCGAGGCGTTCGAAGTCGGCACGAAGAACAGCCTGATGGACGGGATGGTGACGCTCAATGTCGCGGCGTTCTACAACAAGTTCCGCGACCTGCAGGCGCAGACCTCGATTCCCAATCCGAATAACCCTCTGACCGGCGTCATCGCGCTCGTCCAGAACATCGGCCGCGACCGCGCCTATGGTGTCGACGTCGAGGCAACGATCCGCCCGATCAAGCCGCTGACGGTCAACATCGCGTTCAACTACCTCAACGCGCGCGAGATCGACTATGCGGTCAACACCTTCGAATTCGGCGGCGCGGCAACCTTCTGCAATGTGACCACCAGTTGCACGGCAGCCTCGGGCGAGCGCAACACCGTGCAGGGGACACCCTTCCCCAACGCGCGCACCGACCCCAGCCGGTTCATCCCGATCCTCGACCCCAACGGCAACCAGATCGTCATCGGCGGCGTGCCGCAGTTCAAGTATGTCATCGCGGGCAAGGGCCTCGATGGGACCACCTACCGGTCGAAAAAGGCGTTCTCGCCCGACTACACCGTGCAGCTCGGTATCGCCTACACCGTCGATCTCGGCAGCGCGGGGTCGATCACGCCCGAGGTGCAGAGCTACTTCAACGCCGGCTATATCCTGACCGACCTGACGCCCGACTTCGGCAACCAGCCGTCGTTCACCAAGACCGACCTGCGCCTGACCTACCTGACCGCCAACGAAAAGCTGCGCGTCCAGGCGTTCGTCAACAACATCGAGGATACAGCGGTGATCACCCGCGCGGTGTACGGCAACCATCGGTCGCTGCTGACCAGCTTCGCCCAGCCGCGCACTTACGGCGTACAGGTCGGCGTGCGCTTCTAGACGTGCAGGACGAAGCAGAGTCTGACGGATCGGTCATACCGGGCCGACCCGGCTCGGTTGGCCAATCGCGGGATCGAACCTTGTGCGCTCGCGCGGACCGTCGCAGGCTCGCTCGCTCGGCCCGCGACGGTTGTGCCCAGAACTGTTCGGAACCGGTGCCGCTTAGGTGACTCGAACACCTGACCCCATCATTACGAATGATGTGCTCTACCGGCTGAGCTAAAGCGGCGTCTCCGGGAGGCGGGCGTGTAGCAGCGCGTTCGCGGGGGCGCAAGGATGCAGCGTGGGTGCCGTTGGCGGACGGGAGGAGTGCTCCCATGCGCCATCAATCGATCCCGCGCCGCGCCGCCGATGCGTCGGATGCGGCGGCCTGTTCGGAACCCGAGTTCGAACTGCCGCCGCTGCTGTCGGCGCGGCCCGAGCGGCGGTTGACGGCGCGTGCGACGGCAGGATTTCCCGACGCACCCCTGCCGCACGAGTTTCGCGCCAACGCCGTGACCCTCGACCTCGGCGGGCCCGACGGCATCGCGGTCGCGGCGGTGGGCGAGGGTGTCGGTGCGGTGTTCGGGCTCGGCGTCGGCCCGCTCGCT
>CAXTSL010000044.1:0-23715 GCA_964246975.1 uncultured Sphingomonadaceae bacterium | reverse complement strand
GCGTTCTTCGCGTCGTTCGCGGTCAAGATGCCGATGTGGCCGGTCCACACCTGGCTGCCCGACGCGCACGTCGAGGCCCCGACGGCGGGCTCGGTGATCCTCGCGGGCGTGTTGCTCAAGCTCGGCGGTTACGGCTTCGTGCGCTTTGCGCTGCCGATGTTCCCCGAAGGCTCGGCGCAGTTCCTGCCGCTGATCTTCGGCCTCAGCGTCGTCGCGGTGATCTACACCAGCCTCGTCGCGCTCGTGCAGACCGACATGAAGAAGCTCATCGCCTATTCGTCGGTGGCGCACATGGCGTTCGTCACGGCGGGGTTGTTCGTCTTCAACCGGCAGGGGATCGAGGGCGGCATGATGATGATGCTCAGCCACGGCGTCATCTCAGGGGCGTTGTTCCTGTGCGTCGGCGTCGTCTACGACCGCCTCCACACGCGCGACATCGCGCGCTACGGCGGGCTGGCGAACAATATGCCGCGCTATGCCCTGTTCTTCATGGTGTTCACCATGGCGTCGGTCGGGCTCCCGGCGACGAGCGGCTTCGTCAGCGAGTTTCTCGTGCTGCTCGGGACGTACCAGATCTCGACGTGGCTCGGCGCGGGGATGACGATGGGGATCATCCTCGGCGCGGCGTATATGCTGTGGCTGTACCGGCGGATGATCTTCGGGGTCAGCATCAACGCCGATGCGGCCGCGATGCCCGACCTGTCGATGCGCGAGGCAGGCATCCTGCTGGCGGCGGCGATCCCGGTGTTCTGGATGGGCATCTATCCGGCGAGCTTCCTCAATCCTCTCCACGCGCCGGTCGGGGCGATCCTCGCGCGCATCGAACGCGCCGCGCCGTCGCCGGTCGTCGTCACCGCGCCGACCGCCAAGGCCGCCACCACTCGATGAACCCGACCTTCGCCTCGATCCAGACCGCCGCGCCCGAACTCGCGCTGACCATCGGCGCGCTGCTCACGCTGATGATCGGCGTCTTTCGTGGCGACCGCAGCCTCGTCCCGCTGACATGGGTGTGCGTGCTGATATTGGGGATAGCAGGTTTCGCGGCGGTGACCGGCGCACCCGGCGCTGCGTTCGGCGGTCTGTACGTAGCCGACGCCTTTTCGGCCTATTTCAAGGTGTTGATTTTCGGCGGCGCGGCGGTCAGCGCGCTGCTGGCGCTGCCCTATCTCGCCAAGACCGAAACGGGGCGCTTCGAATATCCCGTCCTGCTGCTGCTGTCGGCGCTCGGCATGGGCATGATGGTCAGCGCGCACGACCTGCTCAGCCTCTATGTCGGCCTCGAACTCCAGAGCCTCGCGGCGTACGTCTTGGCATCGTTCAACCGCAACGAGGCGCGGTCGAGTGAGGCGGGGCTGAAGTATTTCATTTTGGGTGCTCTCGCGTCGGGCATCCTGCTCTACGGCATCAGCCTCGTCTACGGTTTCGCGGGATCGACGAGCTTCGTCGCGCTGGGCAGCACGCTCCACGGCGCGGCGGGGCACGAGACCGGCGTGCTGGTCGGGCTGGTGTTCATCCTCGCGGGCCTGATGTTCAAGGTCTCGGCGGTGCCGTTCCACATGTGGACCCCCGACGTGTACGAGGGCGCGCCGACGCCCGTCGCGGCGTTCTTCGCGAGCGCCCCCAAGGCGGCGGCGATGGCGCTGCTGGTGCGCGTCTGCGTCGAGGCGTTCGGCGGGCTGAGCTTCGACTGGCGGCAGATCGTCAGCGTCGTCGCGATCGCCTCGATGCTGCTCGGCGCGGCGGGCGCGATCGGCCAGACCAACGTCAAACGCCTGCTGGCGTATTCGTCGATCAACAACGTCGGCTTCGCGCTGATCGGGCTGGCGGCGGCGACGCCCGACGGCGTGACGGGCGTGCTGTTCTACATGGCGGTGTACCTTGTGATGACGCTCGGCAGCTTCCTGTGCGTCCTGCAGATGCGCGATGCGGACGGCAACCCGGTCGAGACGCTGGCAAGCCTCAACGGCCTGTCGCGCAGCCGCAAGGGGCTTGCGGCGGCGCTCGCGGCGTTCATGTTCAGCCTCGCTGGCATCCCGCCGCTGCTCGGCTTCTGGCCCAAGTTCGCGGTGTTCACCGCAGCGATAGAGGAGCGGCTGTACCTGCTCGCGGTGGTGGGCGTCGTCGCGAGCGTGATCGGGGCCTATTATTACCTGCGGGTGGTCAAGTCGCTGTATTTCGACGAGCCCGCGCCCGCGTTTGCGGCGTCGGACAGCCGGGTCAATGCGGCTTTGATCGGGGTTGCGGCACTGTTCTGCTCGCCGTTGGGGATGTTGGCGATCACGCCGATGGTCGCGGCGGCGCGGGCTGCGGCGGCGGCGCTGTTCTGAGCCGTCATTTTTCTTTCGTCATCCCCGCGACGGCGGGGACCCAGCCCGCTTCACAGGAGCAATCGACAGCTTCTCTGGCGTTATTCGTTGAAGAGGGCTGGGTTCCCGCCTTCGCGGGAATGACGGGGGCGGGGCGGTGAACCCAATCACTCATATCGCCACCACCCTCTCGACCAATGACTGGCTCGCCGCGCGCGCCTCGGATCTCCCCGACGAGACGTGGGTTCGCGCCGACACGCAGACCGGCGGGCGGGGCAGGCGGGGCAGGGCGTGGACCTCGATCCCCGGCAATTTGTTCGCCAGCGTTCTGACCTGCCCGCAGCCGCGCGAGGGACCGGCGCAACATCTGTCGTTCGTCGCGGCGGTGGCGCTCGCGGCGGCGCTCGACCGATGGGTCGCGCCCGACCGGCTGCGTCTCAAATGGCCCAACGACGTGCTCCTCGACGGGGTCAAGGTCGCGGGCATCCTGCTTGAGAAACAGGGCGAGGCTTGCGTCATCGGCTTCGGCGTCAATCTCGCGGGCCATCCGGCCGACAGCGAGCGGCCCGCGACGTCGCTCGCGGCGGCAGGGATCGCCGCTCCGTCGCCGGTCGAGATGGTCGAAGACCTTGCTCAGGCCCTTGCCGCCGCACGCGCGACGTGGCGCGAGCTCGGCTTCGCCGCGACCCGCGCGGCATGGCTGGCGCGTGCCTCGGGCCTCGGTGCGCCGCTGATCGCGCGGCTCGGCACCGAGACGCTGACCGGCCGCTTCGACGGGCTCGCCGACGATGGCGCGCTGCAACTCCGGCTGGACAACGGGCGCTTGCGCAGCGTTCATGCCGGCGAAGTCTTTCCGGGGGTCTGATGCTGCTCGCCATCGATGTCGGCAATACCAACATCGTCTTCGCGCTGTGCGAGGGCGAGGCGATCCGCTGGCGCTGGCGCATCGCCACCGAGCATCAGCGCACCGCCGACGAATATGCCGTACTGCTCAACCAGCTGATGGCGCTGGAGGGCGTCGAGCGCGCGCATATCGACGCGGCGATCATTGCCACGGTGGTGCCGCCGACCCTGTTCAACCTCCAGCGCCTGTGCCGCAAATATTTCCACATCGAGCCGCTGGTCGTCGCGGTCGGTGGGCTCGATCTCGGCATGCGGATCGACCTGCCCAATCCGTCCGAAGCCGGGGCCGACCGCATCGTCAACGCCGTCGCCGCGCACGCCGCGCACCCCGGCGACCTGATCGTCGTCGATTTCGGCACCGCTACGACCTTCGATGTCGTCGGTGCCGACGGCAGCTACTGCGGCGGCGTCATCGCGCCGGGGATCAACCTCAGCATGGACGCGCTCTATGCCGCCGCCGCCAAGCTGCCGCGCATCGCGGTCGAGCCGCCGCCCGAGGGGCTGGGCGCGATCGGCAAATCGACCGTCCATGCGATGCAGTCGGGGGTGTTCTGGGGCTATGTCGGCCTCATTGAAGGTTTGGTCGCGCGCCTTACATTGGAGATCGGGCGACCTGCGACAGTCATCGCGACGGGCGGTCTTGCCACATTGTTCAACCGCCATACTACGGCCATCGATATGGTCGATGGCGACCTGACCATTCGCGGTCTGATCCGCATCCACGCGCTCAATGCGGGCGCCAACACATGAGCAAATGATTTAATGACACCTGGTAAAGAATTGATCTTCCTGCCGCTCGGCGGTTCGGGAGAGATCGGCATGAACGTCAACCTCTACGGCTGCAACGGCAAATGGGTGATGGTCGACCTCGGAATGACCTTTGCCGACCCGAGCTATCCCGGCGTCGACCTCGTCCTCCCCGACCTGAGCTTCATCGAGGACCGCAAGGCCGACTTGCTCGGCATCGTGCTGACGCATGGTCACGAGGACCATATCGGCGCGATCCCCTATCTCGCGCTCGATCTCGGCGTGCCGCTGTACGCGACGCCGTTCACCGCCGGACTGATCCGCAAGAAGCTCGAGGAAGAGGGCATCGAGAAGCAGGTCGTGCTCAACATCATTCCCCTCGCGGGCACGCTCAAGCTCGGCGATTTCAGTTTCCGCTACGCCGCGCTGGCGCATTCGATTCCCGAAGGCAACGCGCTGATCATCGACACGCCGTACGGGCGGATCTTCCACACCGGCGACTGGAAGCTAGACGACGCGCCTCAGCTCGGCACGCCCTCTACCGAGGCCGAATTGCGCGCCATCGGCGATGCCGGCGTGCTCGCCATGGTCGGCGATTCGACCAACGTCTTCAATATGGAGGCGAGCGGTTCGGAGGAGGGCGTGCGGATCGGACTCGACGAGGTCATCCAGGCGCGGGCGCACGGCCGCGTGCTGGTGACGACCTTCGCGTCGAACGCCGCGCGGCTCCACACTTTAGGGCAGGTGGCGAAGGACACCGGGCGCAACCTCGTCCTCGTCGGGCGCTCGATGGACCGTATCCTGACCACAGCGAAAGCAGCGGGTTATCTCAAGGACTTCCCGCCATTGATGACCTTTGAGGCCGCCGCCAAGGCTCCGCCGTCGTCGCTGCTGATCGTTTGCACCGGCGCGCAGGGCGAGCCCAATGCGGCGCTCAGCCGGATCGCGGCGGGGTCGCACTCGCACCTCAAGCTCGAGCCCGGCGACCTCGTCGTCTATTCGTCGAAGCAGATTCCCGGCAACGAACTCGCCATCGGCGCGGTGCAGAACGCGCTCGCGGCGAAGGGCATCGAGGTGATCACCGAGAAGCAGGCGCACGTCCATGTCTCGGGCCACCCCGGCCGCCCCGAACTCGAGCAGATGTACGCGTGGATTCGCCCCGAGATCGCGATCCCCGTTCACGGCGAGCGCCGCCACATGGAGGCGCACGCGACGCTGGCACTCGAGAGCGGCGTGCCCAAGGCGATGGTGCCGGTCAACGGAAGCGCCATCCGCCTCGCGCCCAACGGGCCGAAGCTGCTCAGCCACGAGAAGGTCGGGCGGCTGGTGCTCGACGGCGATGTCATCCTGCCTGCCGATGGCACGACGATGGTGCAGCGCCGCCGCATCATGATGAACGGCTATGTCTCGGCGACTTTGGTCCTCAACAAGGCGGGCAAGCTTGCCGCCGCGCCGTCGATCGTCATGCAGGGCGTGCCCGTCGAGGCCGACCGCGACGAGTTCCTCGCCGAATGCGTCGAGGCGGCCGACAAAGCGGGGCGCGGCGACCCGCGCAACGCCGAGAAATATGCCGAAGGCGTGCGTGTCGCGGTGCGCCGCGTGGCGCGCGAGTGGACGGGCAAGAAGCCGGTCACCGACGTGCAGGTGGTGCAGCTTTAATGGCGATCCTCCCCCTCTTCAGGGGGAGGGGGACCGCGCCGCTTCTTCAGCGGCGTGGTGGAGGGGGCCTGATGCGCGACGTGCATCGCGTGGGGTTCCCCCTCCGTCGCTGCGCGCCACCTCCCCCTGAAGAGGGAGAGGATTGATGCACCCCGTCTCGGCCATCGCGATCTACCTGCTGTTCTGGATGCTGACACTGTTCGCCGTCCTGCCGTGGGGCGTGCGGACGAGCGACGAGGCGGGGACGCCGCGCGGCCCCGGCGAGGCCGACAGCGCGCCTGCCGACCCGATGCTGGCCAAGAAGGCGGTGTGGACGACGGTCATCGCGACGCTGCTGTTCGCGCTGTTCTACGCGAATTACATGCAAGGCTGGGTGACGATGGCCGACGTGCCGGGGTGGTAGGATCTGCTCCCTCCCCTCCCCGCGAAGCGGAGAGAGGGGAGGGGGGAAGAACGTTAGCGCAACCGTTCGGTCGCCTGCGCCAGTACGACGTACAGCTTGCCGATATCGCTCGACAGCAAGGTCACCGCGAGCGTCTTCCCTTCGCGGCTCGGCATCGTCTGTTTGAGCAGTGCCTCGAACTCGGTGATGAAGCGCGTCGCCTGCTCGCGGAACGGCGCGTCGTGTTCGAAGTGGCGAGCGACCTTGCGCGCCGTGCCGCGGTCGAGAAGCTGGACCGCCCGTCTCGCGAAGATGCTGCGGTCGCCTTTGAGGTATGCCCCCCACGCCGCGTCGCCGACGTCGATGCTGAGCAGCTTGGTGATGTCGATGGCGGCGGCCTGCAGCGACGCCAGCAGCGCTTCCGAGCGCTTGGCGATGTCGTCGCGCAGCGCCACTTCGTAGCGGGTATCGACCTCGTCGATGCGCGCCTCGACCGTGGCGACGGTCTTGGTCAGCGCGAGCAGACGCTTGGTGACGCGCTCGGTCGCCGACTGCGCGGCTTCGCCGGCGCTCGCGGTCGCAGCTTCGACGCGCGCGATCTCGGCGGCGATAGGGGCGGCGAAGGCGGTGCGCGCGCGCGTCGTGCCCGCGTTGTCGAGCGCCGCCTCGGCCTCGGCGACGACTTGGCCCAGCGTTTCGCGCATCATGCCCATCGTTGTATTGGCGACCTCGCGGACGCGCGCCAGCACGTCGATGAGCTGCGTCGAGGCGGTTAGCGCGGCGCTGCCGATCGCGGCTTCGACCCCTGTCGCGGCGAGGTTTGCGTCGGCGAGCCCCTCGCCGATGCGCGTCACGATGCCGTGTGTCGCCGCGACCGGCGCATCGAGCGCGGCGAGATTGTCGCTGACCAGCGCGACGCCCGCCGCGAGGTCGGCGACCCCCGCGCGGGTCGCGGGCAGGTCGGTGCCGAGGCTGGCGACCACCGCCGCCGCCGCTGCTTCGAGCCGGCCGACGGCGGTCTCGATCTCGAGCACGGCGTCGTGCGTGCCGCCGAGCGGCGTGGTCAGCGTGTGGATGGCGCCGCTCACCAGACCCAGCCGCGCGGTCAGCGTGTCGAGCGTCGCGTTGCCTGTCGCCGCCGCGTTCGCCAGCTTGGCATCGAGGACGGTGAAGTCGCGTGTCACCGTGTCGGCGAGGCTGCGACTGCGCGCGTCCTGATCGTCGAGGCGCTGGCCCAGCGCATCGGCGGTGCCGATGACCGCGTCGAGGCGCGCCTGGATCGCCTTCGCCGCTTCGCCGCCGATATGGTCGATGGCGACGCGCGCCTGGTCGACGCTGGCGAGCAGCGCGGCGGTCTGCACCTCGACCGCCGCGCGGGTGGTGTCGACCGCTTGCGTCGTGCCGTCGAGCGCGGCGGTGACGCTCTTGGCGAGCGCCGCCGACTGCTCGCCGACCTTGGCGGCGGTGGCGTGCGCGGCGCTGCCCAGATCGGCGAGCCGCGTCTGCGCGGCGGTCGCGGCGGTCTCGTGGCGCTTGGCGGCGTCGTCGATGGCCTCGGCGACGGCGGCGAGCAGCAGTTGCGTCTCGGCGAGTTGCCGCGTCGCGCCGCTGCCGCTGTCGGCGAGGATCGTCGCGATGTCCTGCGCCTGCGCGGTCGCGGCGGGGAGCTGACCACCGAGCGCCGTGCCCGCTTCGCCCGCGTGCCGGGCGCTGTCGAGCAGGCGCGTCGCGGCGGTGTCGAGACGCGCGGCGCTGGCGGTCAGGCCGTGGCCCTCTGCGTCGGCGCTGGTGCGCAGGCCACCGACGCGGACCTCGATCCGGTCGAGCGCCTCGTCGATCTTCGCGACGCTTGCGGCGAGGTGGTCGGCAGCCGCCGCCGCAGCTTCGTGGCGCGTCTCGATCGCTGCGATGTGCCGCGCGGTATCGGGACGCGTGCGGCGCAGCAGCGCGAAGCACAGCAACGCAACGGCGAGCGGCGGCAGGAGCTGGAGAACGAACGAACCCGCCGCGATCGCCACGTCGCGCCACGGTGCGGTTCCCCAGCTGTCGTAATTCTGCGCCCCCGCGACGGCCAACGCTGCGGCGATCCCGAGCCAGACCAGCGCGGCTGCAAACCCCAGCAGCCACGGCCAGCGGCGGACGCGCGCGTCGTCGTCGGGCTCGGCGGTCATCGGGCGTGCGGCAGTTCGTGCATCGCCGTCCCTACACCGCCGCGCGACGCCGCGACAATCCGCGCTTCGGCGGCGCGCAGGCCACACGCCATGACGACGGCGAAGACGTTGAGGCCGATCAGCTCCCAATACCAGAACCACTCGGCATGGCCCGCAAGGCAGCACAGCGGCAACGCCAACGTCCGTCCGTTCGCGCCGAGCGGCATCAGCGCGCGCACCCACGGCGCGGTCGCCGCCAGATAGGCGGGCAGTCGCCACGGCTCGCGCGCCAGCACGCTGTCGACCACCCGCTCGCGGCTGCCGAGCAGGCGTTCGGCGGCATTGTGGCCGCTTTCGAGCCAATGCCCGGTGAGCGGGCGCGCCTGGACGGTGAAAAGCCCGCGCGCGCGACGGATCCAGCCCGCACGCTCGCCTTCGAACCACGCCGCCTGCAGGGCGTGCGCCGCGCCGGCGGTGAGACACAGACTGAGCTTCGCCTGCCAGTCGGGAAAGCTGATCGCCACCGGGATGAGGACCGCAAAGAACGCCAGATAGTCGCAAACGCCGTCGACAAGACGGCCCATTGCCGAAGCCTTGCCGGTGGCGCGCGCCAATTGCCCGTCGAGACCATCGCAGACGTGCCAGCCGACCATCAGCACGAAGCCGAGCGCGACGAACCCGGGTTCGCGCCAGTGCGCATAGGCTGCGCCCGCCGCGAGGGCGAAGGCGACGCCGAGCATCGAGACGAGATTGGGGTGGACGCCCGCGCGGGCCGCGAGCGGCAGCAGGCGCGCGGCAAGCCGGTGCACGACGAAGCGGTTGCTCGGATCCTCGATTTCGGTGGGGCGGGCGGCAACTGGCACGGGCGTCAGCGTACAATCAGGGTAGCTTGCGTGACAAGCGGCGCGTTCGGTCATATTCAGCGCGGGTTCAGTGCTTTGGAGTCACGGTCCGCAGATGGTTTCAAAGTCGCATCTGGCGAAGTTTCTGCTCGCGTCGGTGGCATTGCCGCTCATCGGCGCGGCGCCTTTGCTCGTCCAGTCGCGCGGCGGAACGCCCTACGCCGACGTCGCGCAGGGGCGCATCCTCAGCTTCGCGGACATCAAGGCGCGCGTCGACCGCGTCGTCGGGGGGCGGATGATCGGCAGCGATTACGATGCTGCGAGTTTCACCTATCAATTGCGTTACATGCGTAACGGCGAGATCGTCGATGTCGTCGTCGACGCGCGCTCGGGCAAGATCCTCGGCGGCAGGGAGAGCATGTAGTGCGCGTATTGGTGGTCGAGGACGAGCCGAACCTGCTGCGCCAGTTGAAGGGTGCGCTGGAAGGCGCGGGCTATGCCGTCGATACCGCGTCGGACGGCGAAGACGCGCATTACCTGGGGTCGACCGAGAATTACGATGCGGTGCTGCTCGATCTGGGGCTGCCCGAGGTCGATGGCCTGACCGTCCTCGACCGCTGGCGCAAGGAAGGGCGAACCGCGCCGGTGCTCGTGCTGACGGCGCGCGACAGCTGGTCGGACAAGGTCGCCGGACTCGACGCCGGGGCCGACGACTATCTCGCCAAGCCGTTCCAGACCGAAGAGCTGATCGCCCGGCTGCGCGCGCTGATCCGCCGCTCGACGGGTCATGCGTCGTCGGAGCTGACCGCCGGCGACGTCCGCCTCGACACGCGCTCGGGGCGCGTCACGCTGGCGGGCGAGCCCGTCAAGCTGACCGCGCAGGAGTTCAAGCTGCTGAGCTATCTGATGCACCACAAGGGCAAAGTGGTCAGCCGCACCGAACTCATCGAGCATATCTATGATCAGGATTTCGACCGCGACTCGAACACCATCGAGGTCTTCATCACGCGTATCCGCAAGAAGCTCGGGGCCGAACTGATCAGCACGACACGCGGGTTGGGCTATAGCCTCGACGGTGCCTGAAGCGTCGTTGGCGCTGCCAACCGGGGCGCGGCGCGGCCGCTCGCTGCGCCAGCGCATGATCCTGCTGGCGGCGGCGTGGATCGTGCCGCTGCTGCTGATCGGCGGGCTGGCGCTCGACCGCGTGCTGAGCGCCGCGATCACGCGCAATTTCGACGGACAGCTCGATTTCGCGCTGACCGCAATGATCGCCGCCGCCGACATCGGGCCGGCGGGCGAGGTGCGATTCACCCGCCCGCTCGGCGACCAGCGCTTTTTCGAGCCGTATTCGGGGCTCTACTGGCAGGTTTCGGCCAAGGGGCAGGACGATTTCCGCTCGCGGTCGCTGTGGGACCGCTCGCTGACCGCCGCGCCGGGCAATTGCCGCGCGGTGTGCCGGTCGGACAGCAAGCGCTTTAAGGACGAGCCGCTGCGCATCGTCGAGCGCGATATCGTGCTGCCGGGGGCGAAGACCGTCTTCCACTTCCAGGTCGCACAATCGACCGCCGACCTCGACGCACAGGTCGCGTCGCTGCGCTCGACGTTGCTATGGTCGCTGTCGGCGCTGGGGTTGGGGCTGCTCGTGCTGGCGGCGCTGCAATCGACGTACGGCCTGTCGCCGCTCGGCCGCGTCAGCCGCGCGATCTCCGCCATCCGCTCGGGCCAGGCAACCCGCGTTCCCGACGATTTTCCGCGCGAAATCAGTCCGCTGATCGCCGAACTTAACGAGCTGCTCGACTATAACGAACAGCAGGCCGATGCGGCGCGGCGGCACGCGGGCAATCTCGCGCATGCGCTAAAGACGCCGATGAGCGTGCTGATCGGCGAGGCGGCGGCCGGTGCGGCGGATCTCGGCGCGACCGTCGCGACGCAGACCGCGATCATGCGCCGTCACGTCGACCACCACCTCGCGCGCGCCCGCGCCGCCGGACGGCGCAGCGCGGCAGCGGCGCGTGCCGAAGTCTGGCCGAGCCTCGAAGCCTTGGCCCGAACCATCGCGCGCATCCATTCGGCGCGCGGCACGGTCATCGACATCGACGGCGACAAAAGCCTCGCATTTCGCGGCGAAAAGCAGGATTTCGAGGAAATGCTCGGCAATCTACTCGACAATGCCGCGCTGTATGGCGGCGGGCGGGTATTCGTCACGGTCGCGGGGGAGGGCGGGTTCGTCCGCGTGCTCGTAGAGGACGACGGGCCGGGAATCCCCGAGGGCGAGCGCGAACGCCTGTTCGAACGCGGCGCGCGTCTCGACACCGCACAGCCGGGCACCGGCCTGGGCCTGGCGATCGTCCGCGACGTGGCGGAAATCTATGGCGGGTCGGTCGAACTCGGCGAGAGCGAGGATCTGGGCGGGCTGGCGGTGACTCTGCGGCTGCCGGCGGCGGGTTGAGACTCGCGCAGGGTGGCACTTTTGCGTATACCCTTGCTGGATGAATGCTCCACTCGATCACTTGAAGTCAGTCCGCATCGACGAGCAAGGTAAGGTCATGTTACCGCAGCGCGTCCTCGCGCAGCTTGGTTGGACCGAGGGCGTCGAACTAGAAATCGACGAATATCCGGCCAGTGTCGAAATTCGGACGAAAGCCTCGGGCGACCAGAGCCGGGCGGCCGTTGCGGCGCTCCTCGCGCGATTGCGTTCGATCAATCCCTATCGCGGTCCGCAGATTACCGACCAGGCCATGCACGAAGCCGTGCTCGAATTTGCCGCAGAAAAGTTCAGCGCGCGGTGAGGGTTCTCGACACGAGCGTCCTTGCGCGACTTTTTCTCGATGACGAATCTCCGCAACGTGAGATCGCAGAAGCCGTACTCAGTGGGCGTGTGTTGCTCATGCCAACGATCCTTCTCGAACTGTCGTGGGTGCTTAAGTCACGAGGCGGATGGCCGCACGATGCGATTTCCGCAGCTCTGATCGGCCTCTTGACACTGCCATTGGCGGATTGCCGGGACGAGAAACAAGTCCGGTGGGCACTGGCACGCTACGCCGAAGGAGCGGACTTTGCCGACATGCTCCACCTCGCTCTGTCAGGCACCGCCGACAGCTTTGCGACCTTCGACCAAGGCATCGCCCGCTTCGCCGATGCGTCGGTCGTCCCCGTCGAGACCCTCGCCGCCTAACCCCGCATCCCGGCATGGTGCCGGATGACCTCGTCGATGATGAAGCGCAGGAATTTCTCGCTGAACTCGGGGTCGAGCTTGGCCGTCGCCGCAAGGGCGCGCAGGCGGGCGATCTGCTCGGCTTCGCGCGCCGGGTCGGCGGGGGGCAGGTGGGCGCTCGCCTTATAGGCCCCGACCTTCTGCGTCGTCTTGAAGCGTTCGGCGAGCAGGAACACCAGCGCCGCATCGATGTTGTCGATACTGTCGCGGTAACCGGCGAGCGTGTCGTCCATGATCTTGTCCCCCGAACCCTGCCAGTGTCGCGGCACTGTGCCGCTCGCGCAAGGGTTGCGCGCCCGCGCTCGCCCGCTAAGACGGCGCGCATGACGGCCACCGTTCATTCGCTTCGTCCGCGCGCCGCCGCACCGTCGCTCGGACCGCTGCTGGCGCTGTGCGCGCCCGGGCTCAACGCGGTCAATCACGTCATTCTCGAGCGCATGCAGTCGCCCGTGACGCTGATCCCGGAACTCGCCGGGCATCTCATCGCGGGCGGCGGCAAGCGGTTGCGCCCGCTGCTGACGCTCGGCTGTGCCAAGCTGTTCGACTATGCCGGCACGCGCCACCACCAGCTCGCGGCGTGCGTCGAGTTCATCCACACCGCGACATTGCTCCACGACGATGTCGTCGATGGTTCGGACCTGCGGCGCGGCAAGGCGACGGCGAATACGATCTGGGGCAACCCGGCGAGCGTGCTGGTCGGCGACTTCCTGTTCAGCCGCTCGTTCGAGCTGATGGTCGAGGATGGGTCGTTGCGCGTCCTCAAGATCCTCAGCCATGCCAGCGCGGTGATCGCCGAAGGCGAAGTCGCGCAATTGACCGCGCAGCGCGATGTCGAGACGACCGAGGAGCGCTACCTCGACATCATCACCGCCAAGACCGCCGTGCTGTTCGCCGCCGCGTGCCAGATCGCCGCCGTCGTCGCCGAGAAGGGTGCAGGCGCCGAAGCCAGCCTCGAAGCCTATGGCCGCAATCTCGGCATCGCGTTCCAGCTCGTCGACGACGCCATCGATTATGTTTCGGATGCCGAGACGATGGGCAAGGATTGCGGCGACGATTTCCGCGACGGCAAGGTGACGCTGCCGGTCATCCTCGCCTATGCGCGCGGCACGGCGGAGGAACGGCGGTTCTGGCGCGACGCGATGCTGGGGCGCGCGGCAGGGGAGGCCGAGCTGGTCCACGGGACGGCGCTCCTGCGCTCGTCGGGGGCCATCGACGACACGCTGGCGAGGGCCCGACTGTACGCAGCGCGCGCCACCGATGCGCTGTCGGGGATGCCGCACGGCGCGGCGCGCGACGCACTTGCCGAGACGGCGGCGTTCGCGGTGTCGCGGACATTTTAAGCTTCAAGCATTTTCCCGTGCTGGTTTCGCACTCCGTTAACCCTGAGCCGCTACGCTCGCGCAGCGGGTCGTGGGCACGATCCGATGTTGCGTCTCGGGGGTCGTCATGAAGATTTTGCTTAAGGTTGCTGTGGTGGCGCTGGGCGCTGCGGCAGGTGGTGCGCAGGCTGTCGTCGTCGTCGACCGCAGCCCCGATGCCGTCGGGTTCTCCACCGACTTCAACGCCGTCAATCAGATCGGCACCCAGAACATCTTCACGCAGTTCACGCTCGCGGCGGCGGTAACGCTGACCGGCATGGACATTTACTCGACTTATCCCTCCATTTCGCCCGTGCTCGTCGGCGATGCGGTCGTCGTCCGCTTCCGCGCGGATGTCGGGGGCAATCCGGGCGCGGTCAATCTGTTCAGCATCGCCACGACCTTGTCGGCGATCGATAGCATCGGATCGACCTCGTTCGCCGGGCTCGATCGTCTCCACGCGGGTTTCGCAGGTGTGACACTTGCCGCCGGGACCTATTGGGCGAGCCTCGCGGGGGTCGCCGAAATCGGCCAGAGCCTCGAGTACGGCATTCCCGCCGCGACGCATCTCTTCACGGGCGAGACCGACGGTGGCAACCTTGGCGTGTTCGCGCCGTTCCGGCTGAGCGGCGACGCGCCCGCCCCCGGTGTGCCCGAGCCTGCGACGTGGCTGCTGATGATCGGCGGCTTCGGGCTGACCGGCGTCGTACTGCGCCGCCGCAGGCTCGCGCCGGCGTGAGTCTTCCGGTCGCGGCTTGACCGGCGCGACCGGTTCCCGCAAGGCGCGGGCATGATCGTCCGTATCTTTCAGCGCCCGCGCTCGACGATGCAGTCAGGCCGCGCGCGCACCGGTCAATGGGTGTTGGTGCGGCCGCGCGCCGAGGCGCAGCGTCACGACCCGCTGACCGGCTGGATCGGTTCGGGCGACACCGACACGCAGATCGAACTCGGGTTTGCCAGCGAAGCGGCGGCCGTCGCCTACGCGCAGGCGCAAGGCTATGATTTTAGTGTCGAGCGCCTGCCACCGAAGGCGCTCAAACTTCAGGCCTACGCCGATAATTTCAGATAGACCCCGGTTACGCGTCCGTAGCTCAGCTGGATTAGAGCACGGGATTTCTACTCCTGGGGTCGCAGGTTCGAACCCTGCCGGGCGCGCCATTCCTCCCGAACCGTCATGCATCCCTGGGCGGGGTCGCGCGTTGGCAGCGCGAACCCCATGAGGAGACCACGCATGACCGACGCCAGCCACATCCGTGAGCATATGGAAGTCATCGGCGCCGACGGCGGCCATATCGGCACTGTCGACGAGGTGCAGGGCGACCGCATCAAGCTGACCAAGTCGGACCGCGGCAGCGGCGGCCACCACCACCTCATCCCGCTCGGCATGGTCGCCGATGTCGAGGGCGAGCAGGTTCGGATGTCTTTCAACAGCGACCTGATCGGCCAGTTCGAAACTACCGCCGACTAACTGCCAGTGCGGGCGGGTGTCAGGCACCCGCCCGCACCGCGCTCAGCCGTAGGTGACGAAGCGCGCGCGGCAGCCCTTGTCGACCCAGATGCCGCGCGGGCCGAAACCATAGCTCTGCCCTTCTATGCAATTGCCCGCGATGACGCGGTCGAGCTGGGCGCGGCGGCTCGGGGACGGGCATTCGGTGTAGGCGAATTTCCACGACTCGCAGGTCACGTATTGCGCCTGACCGCCACCCGGCCCGCCGGGATAGCCGCCGCCACCGCCGCCACCGCCGCGCCCGCTGGCGAAGACCGCGCGGCAGCCTTTGTCGACCCAGACCTCGCCGCGCCGTCCGCCCCAGGTCTGGCCCTCGATGCAATTGCCGGCGATGACGCGGACAAGGTCAGGGCGACCGCCGCCGGGGAGCGCGCAGGTCTGGTATTTGAACTTCCACGAGTTGCACTCGATCGTGCGCCCGCCGGGATAGCCACCGCCCCCGCCGGGATAACCACCGCCCGGGCCGCCAGGATAACCGCCGCCGCCCGAGGTGACGAAGAAAGTCGCGCGGCAGCCGCCGCTGACATTGATGCCGCCGCGATCCCACCGCCAGGTATCGCCCTCGACGCAGCGTCCGGCGATGACCTGCTGGAGCTGGACGTTGCCGCCGCGCCCGAGATCGGCGGCGCAGCGCGCCGGCTGGTAGTTCCAGCTTTCGCACCTAACCGACTGCCCGGGCGCACCACCACCGTACTGCGCCGCAGCGGGAAAGGTGCCGCCAACCGTCGCGGCGGTGGCAACGGCAAAGGCGAGGACGGGACGCAGCATGTCATTCTCCCTGAAGGATTTGAGCCTAGGCCCGAAACGAACGGCTCGCAATTCGGTGCCGTCGACTGCGCCCGGCAAGATCAATCGAGCGAATGCCCCGCCGCCCCGGCGACCTCCTCGATGAACTGCCAGGCGACGCGTCCCGAGCGGTGGCCGCGACCGACCGCCCACGCGAGCGCCGCCTGCGGTTCGGCGCGCAGGCCGTGCGCGGCGGCATAGCCTGCGACCATGCGTAGGTAATCGGCCTGATCGCAGTTGTGGAACCCCAGGCTGAGCCCGAAGCGGTCGGCGAGCGCCAGCCGGTCGTCGAGCACATCGCGGGGGTTGATCGCCGCATCGGCATCGGCGTGGCGGCGCGGCACGAGGTGGCGGCGGTTCGACGTGACGATCAGCCGGACGGTGGCGGGTCGCGCCGCGATGCCGCCGTCGAGCACCGAGCGCAGCGCCTTGTATTGCATCTCGTCGGCCTCGAACGACAGGTCGTCGGCGAACACCAGCGCGCGGCGCGGCGTCCGGGCCAGCGTATCGAACAGCGCGGGCAGGGTGGCGATATCGTCGCGTCCGACCTGGATGAGCGCGAGGTCGCGGCCCTCGCCGCGCAGCGCCGTGACCACCGCCTTGACCAGCGACGACTTGCCCATGCCGCGCGCACCCCACAGCAGCACGTCGTGCGCGGGGTGGCCGAACGCGTGGCGGCGCGTGTTGGCGAGGAGCGCATCGCGTTGGGCATCGACGCCGACGAAGCGACCGAGCGGCTGGGCGGGGGCGGCAACGACAGTGCGCAGGCCTGCGGCGGTCCAGACGAAAGCGTCGCCGGTCGCGGGGTCGGCGGAAGGCGGCGGGGGCGGCGCGAGGCGTTCGAGCGCTTCAGCGATGCGGGCGAGAAGGGCGTCGGTCATGGGTGACCGTACCGGCTATCCAGATGGCGCGTCGACCCCTCTCCCGCAAAGCGGGAGAGGGGCAGGTCGCCCTCTTCAGGCGAACAGGGAGAGGGAACGGAAGAACGAGTAGAACCCTGTTCGTACGTCGCTCCCTCTCCCTGGCGCGCCAAAGAAGCGCGCCTGTCCCTCTCCCGCTTTGCGGGAGAGGGGTCGACGCTGCCACCCCGATATTGCCTTCCCGTCCGGTCCGCACTAAGACGCGCCGCTTCACCTCCGGGTCAAACGAAAGCCTTTCATGTTCGCATCTCCGGCCTATGCCCAAACGGCGGCGGCCTCGCCGAGCGGTATCGCCGCCTTCGCGCAATTCCTCCCGCTCGTCGCGATCTTCGTCATCTTCTACTTCCTGATGATCCGCCCGCAGCAGCGCCGCATGAAAGAGCACAAAGCGATGCTTGAGGCGGTCAAGCAGGGCGACGAGGTCGTCACCGGCGGCGGGCTGATCGGGCGCGTCACGCGCGTCAAGGACGACGAGTTGGAAGTCGAAGTTGCGCCGACGGTCAAGCTGCGCGTCGTCAAGGGCACGCTCAGCGAAGTCCGGACCAAGAAGCTGCCCGCTGCGGCGAACGACGGGAAACGCTGATGCTCGACATTCTGTCGAGGCGGCGCTGATGCTCGACTTTCCGCGCTGGAAGGTCTGGCTGATCGCGCTCGTCGCGGGCATCGGCGTGCTGTTCGCGGTGCCCAATTTCTTTCCCGAGGATCAGGTAAAGACTTGGCCCTCGGGCGTGCCGCGCAGCCAGCTCAGCCTCGGCCTCGATCTGCGCGGCGGCTCGCATCTGATGCTCGAAGCGCAGACCGAGGATGTGCGGCGCAGCAAGATCGAGACGCTCGAGGACAGCGTCCGCACCGAACTGCGCGACGCCGGCGGCGGCTCGGTGCCGTTCGCCGACCTGTCGACGGCCGGCGGTCAGCTCAGCGTCACGATCACCGACCCGACCGCGCTCGACCGCGGTGTCGAGGCGCTGCGCAAGTTGGCGCAGCCCTTGGGCGGCTTGAGCGGCCAGAAGGATATCGACGTCTCGGTCGTCGACGGCAACCGCATCGTCGTCGTCGAGACCGACGCGGGCATCGCCAAGGCGGTCGACGACGCGATGGCGCAGGCGGTCGAGGTCATCCGCAAGCGCATCGACGAACTCGGCACGCGCGAGCCGACCATCGTGCGTCAGGGCGACAACCGCATCGTCGTCCAGGTGCCGGGGCTGCAGAACCCTGCCGCGCTCAAGGCGCTGATCGGCAAGACCGCCAAGCTCGAATTCAAGCTCGTCGATGTCGACGCCGATCCGGCACTGGCGCAGGCCGGGCGCGCGCCGCCGGGCAGCCAGATCCTGCCGTTTGCCGACCAGCCGGGGAGCATCGTCGTCAAGCGCCGCGCGCTGATCACCGGCGACCAGCTCGTCGATGCGCAGCTGTCGAACGACCAGAACGGGCGTCCGGCGGCGTCCTTCCGCTTCGACAGCGCGGGCGCGCGCAAGTTCGCCAAGGCGACGCAGGCCAACGTCGGCAAGCCCTTCGCGATCATCCTCGACAACAAGGTCATCTCGGCCCCGAACATCAACGAGCCGATTCTCGGCGGTTCGGGCATCATCTCGGGGTCGTTCACCACCGAGAGCGCCAACAGCCTCGCCATCCTGCTGCGCTCGGGCAAGCTCCCCGTCGAGTTGAAGGTCGTCGAGGAACGCACCGTCGGCCCCGATCTCGGAGCGGACTCGATCCGCTCGGGGGCCATCGCGGCGGGCGTCGCGGTGCTGGCGGTGTCGCTGCTGATGATCATGACCTACGGGCGCTTCGGGCTCTATGCGGTCGCGGCGCTGGTCATCAACATCTTCATGATTCTCGGCATCATGTCGCTCGGCGGCTTCACGCTGACGCTGCCCGGCATCGCGGGGCTGGTGCTGACCATCGGTGCGGCGGTCGACGCCAACGTGCTGATCAACGAGCGTATCCGCGAGGAGCAGCGCAAGGGCAGGGGGGTCGTCGCCAGCGTCGAGGTCGGCTACCGCGACGCGACGCGGACGATCTGGGACGCCAACAGCCTCAACATCATCGTCGCGATCATCATGTTCTTCTTCGGCTCGGGACCGATCAAGGGTTTTGCGGTGGTGCTGTCGATCGGCATCGCGACGAGCGTGTTCACGGCGGTGACGGTGACGCGCCTGATGGTCGCGACATGGCTGCGGTCGCGGCGACCGGCGGCGCTGGCGATATGATCCGTCGTCCCCTCACCTTCCGTGCCGTCATGCTGGCGAACGCCAGCATCCACCTCGCGGCAGGCGGCCGCGCCGCCGCGCGCACGACGCCGGATGCTGGCGTCCGCCAGCACGACGTCGTCGTTTTTGGACTGGGCGCATGAACCTCAAGCTCGTCCCCGACAACACCAACATCGGTTTCGTCCGGCTGCGCTGGCTGGCGTTCGCGCTGACCCTGCTGCTGACCATCGGCTCGATCGGGCTGCTGGTCACGCGCGGGCTTAACCTCGGCGTCGACTTCGTCGGCGGGTTGACGATGGAAGTGGCGTTCAAGGCGCCGCCGCCGCTCGACCGGCTGCGCAGCGAAGTCGACAGCCTCGGCGTCGGCCAGGCGGCGCTGCAGGAGTTCGGCAACAAGCAGACGATCCTCATCCGCCTGCCGCTGCCGTCGGGCGGGCAGGACGCCGTGCAGAAGGTCGTGTCGCGCGTCCAGGCCGACCTCAAGGCCAAGTATGGCGACGTCAGCTTCCGCCGCACCGAGAGCGTCAGCGGCAAGGTCTCGGGCGAACTCGTGAGGAAGGGTGCGCTCGCCGTCCTCCTCTCGATGGCCGCGGTGGCGCTGTTCACGTGGTTCCGCTTCGAATGGCATTTCGGCGTCTCGACCGTCGTCGCGCTGGTCCATGACGTGACGGTGACGATGGGGTTCTTCGCGCTGACGCAGCTTGAGTTCGATTTGAACGTCGTCGCCGCCGTGCTGACGATCATCGGCTACAGCCTCAACGACAAGGTCGTCATCGACGACCGTATCCGCGAAAACCTGCGCAAATACCGTAGCATGGACATCGGCCATATTATCGATCTCAGCGTCAACGAGACGCTGCCGCGCACGGTGATGACCAGCCTCGCGATGATTGTCGCGCTGACCGCGATGCTGCTGCTCGGTCCGAACGTCATCTTCGGCTTCACTGCAGCAATGCTGCTCGGCATTGTTGTCGGGACATACTCATCGATCTTCGTGTCGTCGTCGCTGCTCATCTCGCTGGGTGTCAAAAGCCGTGCCGCGCCGGTCGAGACAAAGGGCGGAGCGGAGCGGGTCGCGCGGGCGAAGTGACTGCGTCCGTGCGCTAGGATGCAGGCGGTCATCCTCGCCGCCGGGCAGGGCACGCGGCTGCGCGCCGCCTCGCCGGTCAAGCCGCTGACGTCGGTCGCGGGCAAACCCCTCCTCCTCCACACTCTCGAACGGCTGCGCGCGGGCGGCGCGACTGCGGCGGTCATCGTGCTGGGCTATGCAGGCGATGCGATCCGTGCCGTCCTCGAAGCCGCCGACACCCTCCCGCTGACCCTCGTCGACAACCCCGACTGGCAGGCCCCCAACGGTGTCTCGCTCGCCGCCGCCGCGCCGCACCTGGAACGGCGCGCCCTGCTGTGCATGGCCGACCACCTTGTCGCGCCCGGTCTGTACGCCGCGATGATCGCGCACGACCTCGGTAGCGATGCGCTGGCACTCGGCATCGATCGTCGCCTTGGCCATGCCTGGGTCGACGAGGACGACGTGACGCGCGTCGCGACGCGGCGTGACCGCATCGTCGCCATTGGCAAGCATATCCCCGTCTACGATGCCTATGACAGCGGCGTGTTCGCGATCACCCCGGCGCTGACCGCCGCGCTCGCGGGACTGCCCAACCCAGGCCTGTCCGACGGCGTCCGGGCGCTGGCTCGCGCGGGCAGGGCAGGCGTAGTCGATGTTTCGGCGCACGATTGGCTCGATATCGACGATCCGCGCGCGCTCGGGCTGGCTGCGGACTGGATTGCTGCTATGGCGCGGCGATGAAGTTCCGCCTCGCGCTCGCCGCCCTGCTGCTCTCGGGAGCAGCGCACGCCTCGCCGTGGGCCGAAGTCGGCGACCGCCAGTTCCGGCAGGACATCGAGATGCTCAAGGCGGCGCGCGTCATTCGCGGGCCGATCAATGCCTGGCCGCTGCCGTGGGCGCAGATCGACAACGGCATCGCGGCGTGGGGCGACGCGCCGCTGCCGCCGCACCTCCAGGCGGCGCTGGCGCGCGTCACGGCGCTCAGCGCGCGCGCCCAGCGTAGTACCAACTACGAAGCGCGCGCCGCCGCGACCAACGACCCGCAACTCGTCCGCGACTTCGGCGGCGGGGCGCGCGAGAATGCCGACGTGTCGCTGCGTATCGAGAAGGACGTCGGGCCGATCTATCTCAGCCTCGGCGCGGGCTATCGCAACGGTCAGGTCGGGCGGGACTATCACGCCGAACCGAGCTATCTGGCGGTGCAACTCGGCAACTGGGCGATCTACGGCGGCTATGTCGAGGCGTGGTTCGGCCCCGGCCACGATCAGGCGCTGCTGTTCTCCAACAACGCGCGGCCCTTCCCCAAGATCGGCATCAAGCGCCTGTCGCCGGACCCGATTCCGCTGCCGGTGCTCAAATGGCTCGGGCCGATCCGCCTCGACCTGTTCGCGGGCGTGCTGACCGAGCGGCGCGATTTCCGCAATACCGGCATCGTCGGTATCCGCGTCGGCTTCGAACCCGTGCGCGGACTCGAGATCGGACTCAATCGTGCGCTGCAGCTCTGCGGCAAGACGCGACCGTGTTCGGCAAAGACCATCGCCAACTCGTTCGTCGGGCTCGGCAACGCCGACAATACCGGCACGGCAAATGAGCCCGGCAACCAGCTCGCGGGCTTCGACCTTAGTTTCACGCGCAATATCGGGCCGGTGACCGCGCAGCTTTATTTCGAGGGCGAAGCCGAGGACGAGGATAATTTTCTCATCGAGCAATACGCCCGGCTCGCCGGGATCGCGCTCAGCGGCCCGCTTGGAACGAAGGGGGCCAGCTGGTCGGCCAACCTCGAGTATACCGATACTTACGGGTCGAAGCTCTTCGGCGGACAGAAGTATCCGGGGTCGCTCTACAACCAGTTCATCTACGTCGACGGCTTCACCTACCGTCAGGAGTCGATCGGTTCGACCTATGACAGCGACTCGCGCGCGGTTGCGCTGAGCGGCGCGGTCAACGATGTCGCCAACCGCCGCTGGTATGCCTCGTTGCGGACGATCAAGCTCAACATCACCGAGACGCCTGCCTATCGCGGCGCGCAGGCGCGCACCCGCAACCGTGTTTCGCAGAACTACGAGACGATCCAGATCGCCACTGCCGGGGCCGAGGTGCCGACCCGCTTCGGCGACCTGCGCGTCGAGGGACGACTGCAGAACGACGGCCCCGACACGCCCGGCCGGTCGAAGCTCCACCCCGCGCTCGAAGTCGCGTTCCGCACGCGCTTTTGAACGGTTCTCCACAGCCGCGTCGCCACCCGCCCTAGCCATGAGCGCCGCCCCCGACTAAGCGTCTCCTCCCATGGCGCGGTTTATTTTCATCACCGGCGGCGTGGTCTCGTCGCTCGGCAAGGGCCTCATGGCGGCGGCACTGGGCAGCCTGCTCCAGGCACGCGGCTACAAGGTCCGCATCCGCAAGTTCGACCCCTATCTCAACGTCGACCCCGGCACGATGTCGCCGTACCAGCACGGCGAGGTGTACGTCACCGACGACGGTGCCGAGACCGACCTCGACCTCGGCCACTACGAACGCTTCACCGGTGTCGCGTCGCGGCAATCGGACAACATCACCAGCGGTCGTGTTTATCAGGGCATCATCGCCAAGGAGCGGCGCGGCGATTTCCTCGGCGCGACGGTGCAGGTCATCCCCCACGTCACCGATGCGATCAAGGCGTTCGCGGTCGCCGACACCGACGGCCTCGACTTCGTGCTGTGCGAGATCGGCGGCACCGTCGGGGATATCGAGAGCCTGCCGTTCATCGAGGCGATCCGCCAGCTCCGGAACGATGTCGGGCGCGGCAACAGCGTGTCGATCCACGTCACTTTGGTCCCCTACATCGCCGCAGCGGGCGAGCTGAAGACCAAGCCGACGCAGCACAGCGTCCGCGAACTCGCCGCGCTCGGCGTCCAGCCCGACGTGCTGGTGTGCCGCTGCGAACAGCCGCTGCCGATGGGCGAGCGCGCCAAGATCGCGCTGTTCTGCAACGTGCCGGTCAGCGCGGTGGTGCCGGCGCTCGATGCGAAGAGTATCTACGCCGTGCCGCTCCAGTACCATGCCGAAGGGCTCGACGAGGAGGTGCTCCGCGCCTTCGGCATTGCGCCGGGTGCGGGCCAGGACCTGAGCCGCTGGAGCGACATCGAGGACCGCCTCGCCAACCCCGAGGGCGAAGTCACGATCGGCGTCGTCGGCAAGTACGTCGGGCTGCCCGACGCATACAAGTCGCTCAACGAAGCGCTCGTCCACGGTGGCATCGCCAACCGCGTCAAGGTCAACATCCAGTGGATCGACGCCGAAGTGTTCGAGGCAACCGACGCCGATGTGGCCGCGCGTCTCGAACCGCTCCACGCCATTCTCGTCCCCGGCGCGTTCGGCGAGCGCGGCGCGCAGGGCAAGATCGCCAGCATCCGCTTCGCCCGCGAGCGCGCGGTGCCGTTCTTCGGCATCTGCTTCGGCATGCAGATGGCGTGCGTCGAGGCGGCGCGCAATCTCGCGGGCATCGCCGACGCCTCGTCGACCGAGTTCGGCCCGACCGCCGAGCCCGTCGTCGGCCTCGTTACCGAATGGATGAGCGATGCCGGGCGGCAAATTCGCGCGGCGGGCGGCGACATGGGCGGCACGATGCGGCTGGGGGCCTATCCGGCGGTTCTGGCGGGCAACAGCGTCGCGGCGTCGGTCTA
>CAXTSL010000043.1:1226-24141 GCA_964246975.1 uncultured Sphingomonadaceae bacterium | reverse complement strand
AGCTCGATTTCGAGATGAGCTTCGTGACGCAGGACGACGTCTTCGCCGCGATCGAGCCGGTGCTGGCGGGGGTCTTCGAGGAGTTCACCGGCTTCGTCGACGGCAAGCCCAAGGCGGTCACCAAGCCGCCCTTCCCGCGCATCGCCTATGCCGAGTCGATGCTCAAGTACGGCAACGACAAGCCCGATCTGCGAAACCCCATCGAGATCGTCGATGTCACCGAGATCTTCCGGGGCAGCGGCTTCGGCGTCTTCGCGCGCATGATCGACGACGGCGCGGTGGTGCGCGCCGTGCCGACACCGGGCACCGGGCCGCGCCCGCGCAGCTTCTTCGACGGGCTCAACGACTGGGCCAAGGCCGAGGGCTGGGCGGGGCTGGGCTATCTGACGATGAAAGGCGGCGAGGCGGGCGGGCCGATCGCCAAGAACCTCGGCGCGGAGAAGACCGCCGAGCTGATCGTGGCGCTCGGCCTCGGTCCCGACGACGGCGTGGTGTTCGCTGCCGAAAAGCCGCTCAAGGCCGCGAGACTGGCGGGGCTGGCGCGGACCAAGGTCGGCGAGAGCCTCGGGCTGATCGAAGAGGGCACGTATAAATTCTGCTGGATCGTCGATTTCCCGATGTTCGAGTACGACGAGGACGCCAAGAAGCTCGACTTCAGCCACAATCCCTTCTCGATGCCGCAGGGCGAGTTGGAGGCGCTCGAGACGCAGGACCCGCTGACCATCCTCGCCTACCAATACGACATCGTCTGCAACGGCATCGAGCTGTCGAGCGGCGCGATCCGCAACCATCGTCCCGACATCATGTACAAGGCGTTCGAGATCGCGGGCTATACCAAGGACGACGTCGACCGCGATTTCGCGGGCATGATCGGCGCGTTCAAATACGGCGCACCGCCGCACGGCGGCTCGGCACCCGGCGTCGATCGCATCGTCATGCTGCTGGCGGACGAGCCCAACATCCGCGAGGTCGTCGTCTTTCCGATGAACCAGAAGGCCGAAGACCTGATGATGAACGCACCGTCGGGGGTGAGTGCGAAGCAGCTGCGCGAGTTGAGCATCCGGGTGATGGAGTAGGCGGCTCCCCCTCCCCTTGGGAGGGGAAAGGAAAGGGTACGATGACCAAGCTCCGCCTCAAGCACTTCGAGCGCGCGCCCGAAACCCCGCGCGCCGATTACGACGCGCGCCTGCTCGCGCTCCAGCACAAGCTCGCGCTGATCCAGGCGGCGTACATCACGCAGAACCTGACCGGCATCGTCGCCGTCGAAGGCTGGGACGCGAGCGGCAAGGGCGGCCTGATCAAGCGCCTGACCGCCGAACTCGATCCGCGCTTTACCAGCATCTGGTCGATCGGTGCGCCGACCAAGGACGAACTCGCGCATCATTTCCTGTGGCGGTTCTGGCAGCGCCTCCCCGGCGGGCGCGAGATCGCGGTGTTCGACCGCACCTGGTACGGGCGCGTCCTCGTCGAGCGCGTCGACAAGCTGACCCCGAAGAAGGTCTGGAAGTCGGCCTACGACACGATCAACGCCTTCGAGGCCGAGCAGGCGGCGGCGGGGACGCGGATCGTCAAGCTGTTCCTGCACACCACGCAGGCCGAGCAGGACAAGCGGCTGCGTGAGCGCCTCGAGACGCCGTGGAAGCGCTGGAAGACGGGGCCGGAGGATTATCACAACCGCTCGCTGCGTGCGGAGTACGCCAAGGCGTACGAGGCCATGTTCGACGAAACCTCGACGCCGCACGCACCGTGGACGGTGATCGCGGCGGACGACAAGAAGAGCGCGCGGCTGGCAGGGCTTGAGGCGGTCATCGCCGGGCTGGGGGCGGGCGTCGACCTGAAATATCCGAAGGTGACGCCCGAGTTACGGGCGGTGGCGGAGGCGGCGCTGGGGGTGACGCTCGACGTTTGATTTTCTGCTCCCTCCCCTCCCGGTGAGCACTTTGCGAACCGAGAGAGGGGAGGGTCGGGGTGGGGAGTTTACCAACACGATGGCGTTTCCGCGTGGCGCGACACCCCACCCCGACCCTCCCCTCTCTCCGCTTCGCGGGGAGGGGAGGGGGCAACAGGCTACCCCGCCGCCTTCCCCAGATACCCCGACAGCCGATACACGCCCTGCGACCCTGCCGTTGCCGGACGCAGGACATCGTAGACCACGGCATTTTCCAGCACGCGCTGGACATACGTGCGCGTCTCGAGGAACGGGATCGCCTCGATCCAGTCGATCATGTCGACGCCGGCGAGGCGCGGATCGCCGTTCGCCGCGATGAACTTGCGGACATTGCCGCCACCGGCGTTGTACGCCGCGACCGCCAGCGGCACCGACGCAAGGTTGGTCCGCAAACGATTGAAATAGCTTGCCCCAAGCGTCACGTTGAACACCGGGTCGGCGGTCAGCCGCGCGGTGTCGTAGGGCAGTCCGAGTTTACCTGCCTGCTCGGCGGCGGTCGACGGCACGAGTTGCATCAGGCCGCGCGCATTGGCGGCGCTGACGACGGCGCGGTCGAACTGGCTTTCCTGCCGCGCGATGGCGTGGATCATCGTCCAGTCGGGGTCGAGCTCGACGGGCAGCGTCAGGCGCGGATAGGCGGCATCGAGCAGCCCCAGCTCGCCCTCGCTGCGCGCCGCCTTGCCGATCAGGACGCCGAGGTCGGGGCGCGCGATCGTCGCAGCGAGATCGGCGACGAGGCGCGCCTGCTCGGGCGTATCGGCGCGCTCGACCAGCGCGCGCATGAACAACGTCTGGCGGTCGCGCTCCCCCAAGGCGCCCAGCGCCTGTGTCGCGCGCACCAGCTCGTCGGCGGCAAAGCGCGCACGAACCGTCGCGGCGACGGCGAGCGGCAATGTCGCAGGCAGCGACAGTGCGCGTCCGAGCCGCTCGTGCGCGAGCTGGCCGTAGAAATAATCCGGGTGACGCGCCGCCTCGCCGAAATAGCGCAGGGCATCGGCCTTGAAACCAGCAGCCTCGGCAGCGCGGCCCGCCCAATAGTCGCCACGCGCCTGGCTGACAGGGGTCAGCGCGGCGGCGCGGACGGCGGCGAAATGGCCGAGCGCATCGTTGGCGCGGTTCAGCTGGCGCAGCGCTACCCAGCCCGCGACCCATTCGGCGTCGATATACGCGGCACGCTCGCCGAGGCTGCGGTCGCTCAACGGTCGCCCAAGCGCGAAGGCGGCGTGGCCCCCGGCGAGGGCATAGGCCTGGCGAGCGTCGCTTGCCTTGAGTGCGTCGCGGGCGAGCGCGACGCGCAGCTTGAGCCACGCCTCGGGCTCGACGACGAGGCCGGGAGCGAACGCGGTCGCCGCCATCAGCGCGCGGGCGTCGGCCTGCCTTCCGGTGCGGCGCAGCCAGTTGACGCGGTCGAAGGTCGTGCCGGGTTCGTCCGTCAGGGGCACCGGCAGCGCCGCCGCGCGCGCATCCGCTGCCGCACCCCCGGCCTGCAGCGCGACGCGCGCCTGCACCCACGCCGCGCGGTCGGGGGACAGGCGCGGCAGCAGGCGCGTCGCGGCGCTCGTCTGGCCGCTCCATAACAGACGATCGGCACGCGACAGATGGTCGGCGGGGGTCAACCACGGCGCGAAGGTCGCAAGCAGCTCGGTCTCGGTCGCGCTATCGAGCCCCGCCGAGTCCCACGCGTCGCGCGCCAACATAATCGCCGCATCGCGCTCGCGCCCGACGAGCAACGCCTCGGCAAGGCGGAACTTGGCGGCGGCGGTGACCGGCGGCAGCACGGCGAAATAGGCGCGGCGGGCGGCGAACGGCGTCGCGACGTCGATCGCCTTCTCGGCGCGGCGGCGCAGCACCGTCTCCTGCGGCCAGCCGCGATGCGCGCGGAGGAAATCGCTCAGCTCGGCGAAGCTCGCGCGGTAGCCGTCGCGGCGCAGCCGGTCCCATTGCACGACGGTGTCGAGCAGCGGGTCCGACGGCAGGCTGGCAAGCGGCGACAGCGCCAGCGTCGCATAGCGCCCGGCGGCATTCTCGGCGAGGCGCGCGGCGTAATAGGCGCGCGTGCTCTCGGGCAACGCGGACGCCGGAACCGGCGCGGCCCCGGCACCGCACCCCGCCCCACAACCCGCAACGCCCAGCAGGACAAGGCTCGACAACAGGCGGATTGCGTTCATACCGTCGAAAACCCTAGAAGCACGCGCCCCGCCCCCCGCCGTCTATCGACGCCGCAGCGCCGCGCCAAGGACCAAGCGATCATGTTTTCCGGCTCCATCCCCGCGCTCGTCACGCCGTTCCGCGACGGCGCGGTCGATTTCGGGAGCCTCGCGACGTTCGTCGACTGGCAGATCGCCGAAGGCTCGAGCGCGCTGGTGCCGTGCGGCACGACGGGCGAATCGGCGACGCTGGGGTACGAGGAGCACTACGCTGTCATCGACGCGGTCATCGCGGCGGCGGCGGGGCGCGTGCCGGTAATCGCGGGTTGCGGCTCGAACGACACTGCGACGGCGCTGCGTCATATGAAGCATTCGCAAGGTGCGGGCGCAGCGGCGGCGCTGGTCGTCTGCCCCTATTACAACAAGCCGTCGCAGGCGGGGCTGCTGGCGCACTTCACCGCGCTGGCGGACGGCTGCGACCTGCCGATCCTGATCTACAACATCCCCGGCCGCTCTGTGGTCGACATGAGCGTCGCGACGATGGCCAGGCTCGCCGAACTGCCGTCGGTGATCGGGGTAAAGGATGCGACGGGCAATCTCGCGCGCGTCGCTGAGCTGCGCGCGGCGTGCGGGCCCGACTTCGTCCAGCTGTCGGGCAACGACGAGCTGGCGCTCGGCTATCTGGCGCTGGGCGGGCACGGCTGCATCTCGGTGACCGCGAACGTCGCGCCGCGCGCCTGCGCCGAGTTTCAGGCGGCTTGGGCGCGCGGCGACGCGGCGGGTGCGCTGGCACTCAACGACCGACTCGCGCCGTTGCATCTCGCGATGTTCGCCGACGCCAGTCCCGGCCCGGCGAAATACGCGTTGGCCAAGACGGGCCGGATGCGCGGCGAGGTGCGGCTGCCGATGACCGAACCCGGCGACGCGGCACGGGCGGTCGTCGATGCCGCGCTGCTGCACGCTTGGGTGATGTGATGCGCCCTGCTTTTACCCCGTCATCCCGGCGCACGCCGGGACCCATCCCCGGAACTCGGGAGATGGGTCCCGGCGTGCGCCGGGATGACGGCATCAGGGCGGGAACATCCTGATGGCGCGGCCAAAAGGCGAGACCGGCATCAAGGTCAAGACCGTCGCCGAGAACCGGCGCGCGCGGTATGAATATTACATCGAGGACGTGCTCGAGGCGGGGATTGCGCTGGCGGGGACCGAGGTCAAGGGGCTGCGCTCGGGCCAGTCGTCGATCGCCGAGGCCTATGCCGAGGTCAAGGACGGGCAGCTGTGGCTCGTCAATGCGACGATCCCCGAATACAAGCAGGGCAACCGCTTCAACCACGAACCCAAGCGCCCGCGCCTGCTGTTGATGCACGCGCGCCAGATCGAGAAATGGCACGGCGCGGTGACGCGGCAGGGCATGACCGTCGTGCCGCTGTCGGTGTATTTCAACGACCGCGGGCGCGCCAAGGTCGAGCTGGCGCTGGCGAAGGGCAAGCAGCTTCACGACAAGCGCGCAACCGAGAAGGAAAAGGACTGGAAGCGCGAGTCGGCGCGGGTGATGCGCGAACGGGGGTGATTTTCCTCCCTCCCTCCCGGCGAAGCCGAGAGAGGGGAGGGGAAAGGGGCTATGCCCCCGCCTCGATCCGGAAACCCGCGCCATGCTCCTGCGGGACCAGCGTCAGCACCGCCTTGGCCTGGCGCGACAGCGCAGTGACGATGCGCATGCCCAGCCCTTTCGAGGCGCGCGGGTCGAAGCCGTCGGGCAGGCCGACGCCGTCGTCGCTGACGGTGATGACGAGGCTGCCGTTGGTGTGGACGCCGACGCGCAGGCAGCCGGTCTCGCGGCCCTCGAAGGCGTATTTGCAGGCGTTGGTGACCAGTTCGCTGACGATCAGCGCCAGCGGCACGGCGCTGCCGACGCGCACGCGCACGGGTTCGGGGGCGTCGATCGCGACAGCCAAGCCGGGCGGGCATTCGGGGCTGGCGCGCATCTCCTCGACGAGCACACGGATATAGTCGGCGAGGTCGATGCAGTCGTCGTCGTCGGACCAGTACAGGCGCTGGTGCACCCCCGCCACGACGGCGATACGGTTGCGCGCTTCGATCACCGCCCGCCGCCCCGCCGGATCGGCGGTCTGCGCGGCCTGCAGCGACAACAGCGAGGTGACGAGCTGGAGACTGTTCTTGACGCGGTGGCTGACCTCGTGGAGCAGCACGTCCTTGTCGGCGAGCGCCGCTGCCAGGCGCTTCTCGGCGTTCTTGAGCGCGTCGATGTCGGTGGCGTTGCCGAGATACTGGACGATCCGCCCGGCGTCGTCGCACAGCGGGGTGACGCGGATCAGGAACCAGCGATACGCCCGGTCGGCGCGACGCAGGCGGATTTCGTGCGCGAATGTTCCCGTCGTCAGGGCACCGCTGGCGAAGCGCTCGAGCACCAGCGGCAGGTCGTCGGGGTGGATGATGTCGCGCCAGGCATCGCCGTGCAGCGTCTCGGCGGCGCGTCCGGTATAGCTGGTATAGGTCTTGTTGACGAACAGGTTGCCGCCGCCCGGTGCCGCGACGAAAACCAGCGACGGCAGCGCATCGGCAATCATCGGCGACAACAGCGCGTCGCCGGCCGCAAAGGGGTTCGCGCCTTCGTCCATCCCGTCTAAAGGGTCGGGGGACGGCGGCGTTCCTGAATTGAAACGCCGCCGTGTCGATTTGTACGCATTCGAACAGGATGGAAGCAGCGGCGTGGCGGAGACCTACAAGGACAAGCTGATCGCCACCAAGCAGGCGTGGGCGCGCGCCGGGCGTCTGCTGACCGGGCGCGCGGGCGATCCCGAGCACGATCGCCTGCCGCCGGGGCAGAAGCGCGTCGAGAATTGGCCGGTGCTCGACCTCGGCGTCCAGCCGAGCATCGCGCCCGCCGACTGGCGGCTCGACGTCGATGGGCTGGTCGCGCGACCGCTGCGCTGGAGCTTCGACGACCTGCTGGCGCAGCCCCAGGTCGAGGACGTCTCGGACATCCACTGCGTGACCCAGTGGTCGCGCTACGACAACCGCTGGCAGGGGGTGGCGACGCGCACCCTGCTCGACCTCGTCCAACCGCTGCCCGAGGCGGCGCACCTCGTCATCCACGGTTACGACGGCTACACCACCAACGTGACGCTCGAACAATTCTCCGACGACGACTGCCTGATCGCGCACACCCACGACGCCGCACCACTGACGCGCGAGCATGGCGGGCCGGTGCGACTGGTGATCCCACGCTATTATCTGTGGAAATCGGCGAAGTGGCTCAAGCGCATCGAGTTCGTCGGGGCCGATCGTCCGGGCTTCTGGGAAACCCGCGGCTATCATAATTTCGCCGACCCGTGGCTGGAGCAGCGTTATGGGTGATCGCACCGGGGTGGCGTGGCGTGTCGTCTAGCGTCGCACCCGAGACGCGCTGGCCGGTACCGTTCGCGATCGGGAACGACGGCGTGCAGCTCGACGGGCTGTTCGCGGCGATGCCGTTGGGACTGGCGCTGATCGATTCGCAAGGGCGATTGATGGCGTGCAACGACGCCTTCCGGATCAGCCTCGATTGCGAGTGCCCGCCCGGCGAGCCGCTGCCCGACAGCATCGTGCTGGCGACCGATCGCCCGGCGCTGGCGGATGCGCTGACGCGCGCGCTGCGCGGCCAGGACCTGCCGATCGAGCTGCGCCTGCGGACCCCCGCGAGACCCGACGAACCCGTCGTGCTGACCATCGCCGCCGCGCCCCCCGGCGTCGCCTCGGCGCTGCTCGTCGCGGTCCGCGACATTCGCGAGCAGCTGCGCCTCGAACGCCAGGTCGCTCAGGTCACGCGGATGCAGGCGATCGGTCAGCTGGCGGGCGGCGTCGCGCATGATTTCAACAACATCCTGACCGCCAACCTCGGCCTCGTCGAGCAATTGCTGGCGCGCCATCACCCCGGCGACAGCAATTACGACGATCTCGACCAGATTCGCCTCAACAATGCGCGCGGGGCCAAGCTCGTCCAGCAGCTCCTCGCCTTCGCGCGCCAGCAGACGCTGCGCCTGCAGATCGTCGAGGTGCGCGGGGTCATCGAGGCGCTGGCCGCGCTGCTCCGCCGCCTGCTCGGCGTCAACGTCACCCTCGACCTCGATTTCGCCCCCGATCTCGGGCCGATCCGCGTCGACCCGGGTCAGCTCGAGCAGGTCATCGTCAATCTCGCGGTCAACGCCCGCGACGCGATGCCCGGCGGCGGCACGGTCGAGGTGGTCACCCGCGCCGTCCCCGCCAGCGCCGTCGCGCAGCTCGGCCACCGCATCATGCCGACAGGCGATTATGTAGAGATCGCGGTGTGCGACTCGGGCACCGGCATTCCCAACGAGTTGGGGGCCAAGATCTTCGAGCCGTTCTTCACGACCAAGGAAACCGGCAAGGGCACCGGCCTCGGCCTGTCGACGGTCTATGGCATCGTCAAGCAATCGGGCGGCTTTGTCTTCAATGCGCCGCGCCCCGGCGGCGGCACGGTGTTCAACCTGTATTTCCCGCTCGCGGCGCATGGTGTCGAGCAGGTCGCCGCACCGCCACCCGCCCTGCCGACGCCGATGCCCTGCCCCGACCGGACGCCCGAGGTGCTGCTCGTCGAGGACGACCGCGCGGTCCGGATGGTGCTGCGGCGCGCGCTCGCGGGGGGCGGTTTCCACGTCACCGAATCGGTCGATGCCGATGCCGCGCTGCCGCTCGTCGACGATGCCGCGCATGTCATCGACGTGCTGGTCTCCGACGTGATGATGCCGGGCATGGACGGCACCGCGCTCGTCGCCTACGCCCGCGCCCGCCGCCCCGGCCTGCCCGTGGTACTGATGTCGGGCTATGCCGAAGCCCCGCTGCGGGCCGCCGCCACCGACCCCGCGACGGCGTTCCTCGCGAAGCCGTTCGCCACTGCCGTGCTGATCGATGCCGTGCGCGCCGCGCTCCTCGCCGGGCAGCGCTGAAGCGTCAGGCGGCTACACGCGCACGGCCCCGCCGCCGCAGCGCCGCCCCCGTCACCCCAAAGCCAGCGAGCAGGAGCGCCCATGTCGCGGGCTCGGGGACGCCCGCGACCGCGCTGCCGGTCCGCACGTTGTCGATCGCGCTATCCTCGATATAACCGCGATCGACGATCGACCGCGCAAAACCCGACCGCCTCGGTCGAGACGAGACCGAAGAAGCCGACCTGGCTCGCCCCGACGGTGATCGCGAACGTCCCGATCAGCGAGCTGTCGGGCCGGTACAGCGACAGCGACGGCGGACCGTAGCGGTTTGTGACATAATCCATGCCGATGCTGGTGAACGATGCGCCGTCAGCCTGCGCGATTGCAAAATTCTCGTCGCCATTGGCCGCCAGCGACGCGCTGTTGGTCTGCGTCGCACTGGTCAGGCCATTCGGCGGCGTGACATAATTGCCCGAATTGCCGGTCAGCGCGGTGAAGCTGAGACCTGCCGTCACCAGCGGGTTGGCGGCATAGCCATAGGACAGCCCTTCGAAGGTCGCGAGATGCGCGGTCGAGGTCGCCGCCTGAAAGGCTGCAAGGTTCGAGTAGGCGGTGACCGTGGCGGTCGCGGGGGCGGCGGCGGCGATCGCCAAAGCGACGGCGAAAACGGTCTTCATCGAGGCGATCCTTTTGGAAATTAGGCGTTTAGCCGGCGATTGCGGTCCGCCGCCGCAGCGCGACGCCGGTCATGGCGAAGCCACCGAGCAGCAGCGCCCATGTCGCGGGTTCGGGGACGGCACCCGGCAGCGGTGCGCCGCCGGGCAGCGCGCGGATATTGTCGATGCCGCTGTTCTGGACGTTCGGACCGGTCGACACGAAGGTGAAATAGCTGACCGGCGTGGCCGAAGTAATCCCGGCGAAACGCGCGTTGTTGGTGGCGTCGGCGTCGGCGGCGAAGCTCAACGAGCCGAGCAGCGCGCTCGATGCGCTGAAGAAACTGACGACCGTCGTTGTGTAGAAATCCGACAGCAGCACGTCGAAGCCGTACGCCAGCGTCGGGTCGCCGAGCGTGCCGCGAAAATTCTCGGTGTCGTTCGCGGTCAGCACCGCTGAAACCGTCGGGCTGACGCCCGCGCCGAAATTATCATAGCCGCTCGACGCGACGACGATGGCGTGGCCGCCCTGCAGCGCGAAATAGGTGCCGCTGGCGCGCGACAGCGAGCCGAGCTGGACATCCTTGGGCGCAGCGGTCTCGAAATCCTCGATCACCGAGGTGCCCGGCACGGCGGCGAGGAACGCCGCGAGGTCGGTGTAGGTCGTCGCAGCGGCGGGTGCGGCGGCGGCGGCGACAAGCAGCGCGATCACAGGCACGGTCTTCATGTCCTTGGTCCTCCGATAGGTTCAGGCAGCGACCGCGCGTCGCCGCAACGCCATGCCGACCGCTGCGAAACCGCCCGTCAACAGTGCCCATGTCGCGGGTTCGGGGACGCCTGCTGCGGTCAAAGTGAAAGCGACCGGGTTGTGGAACAGCGGCTGCCCCTCTGCAGCGAGGAAGAAGCCGGTATCGTTGTACCAGTGCGCGTCGAAGACATTGTAGTTCGACCCCGCGACGACGAAGCCGAGATCGCCCCAGTCGAGCGCGGGGGTCGTGGTGGGGTAAATCCGGTTGTTGTTGCCCGCGATGGCGTTCAGCGGCGCGAGACCGGCTATCGGCATTCCGTTCAGCGTGCCGACGATCGAGGTTACCAGATAACCCGGCCCCGCTGCGCACGCTGCGCACGGGTAGAGATTGGCATAGGCGATGCTCTCGTCGTCGGTCAGCGAACCCGCGCCGGTGAACCCCGAGCCGCTGATCGTGAAACTGTATGTTGCCGCCTGTGCCGCGACGCCGAAAGCCGCTGCGAGCGCGACGGCGACGCCGGCGGCAAGTTTGACCAACGATTCCGAAACCACAACGATACCCCTGCGTTACATCTTCGCGTAAGTCTGTCGTGAGCGATTCGGCGGTGCTTCGGTATCCCCATTTGGGGGGGGCAGTCGAAATCGTCCGGAAACTTTTGTGAGGGCCGATGCCCGACCGTGTAGCGCAGCGTTTTCTTGCCGATCTCGACGCCGCGACCCGCAAGGGGCGGGCGCTCGAGGCCATGGTCGGCGACATCGACGGCTTCACCGCGGCGGTGCGCGTCGCGCCCGACGCGCTTGGCGCGGCCATGGCGGCGGCGGCGGATGCGGCGGGGGGTGCGGCCAGCGTGCCGCGCGAAGCCTTTGCCAGCGCCGCGTGCACTGCGGGCGGCACCATCGTCGCCGCCGACCCGGCGTTTGCCGCGTGGGACATTCCGGCGGCCGAGCTGGCCAAGGCGGTACGGCAGGCACGCGCCGACGGGGCGGGCGGCACCCCGCTACCGCCGCGGCTCTCGGCGATCGCCAACGACGCCGTCGGGCGTCCCGTCGCGCTCGCCGTCGCGCTGCCCGACCGCGCCCGCGCCTGGCCGCTCTGCGTTGCCGTCCGCACCGCGCTCGTCACCGGCGCGGCCGCGTATGCCGTGCTGGGCATCAGCAGCGCCGAGGGGCTGGCGTGGCCGCGCGTCTTCGCCGCGTGGGGGTTCAGTCCGGCGGAGGCGCGGCTGGCGCGCGCCTTGCTGCATAGCCTCGACCTGCGCCGTGCCGCGCAGGATGTCGGCGTCGGCTATGAGACGGCGCGCGATACCCTCGCCTCGGCGATGGCGCGGACGGGGGCGCGGCGGCAACCCGAATTCGTTCGGCAACTGGCCTTGCTGGCGCTCGGCGACCTGCCCGAGCATGGCGCGACGTGGCAGATCTTTGCCGACGCCTATGGGCTCAGCGCGCGGCAGGCGCGCCTCGCGCAGCTCATCGCGCTCGGCACGACGCGCACCGCCGCCGCCGCCGCGCTCGGCGTTTCGGAGCATAGCGCCAAGGCCGACCTCAAGACCGTCTACGAGCGCTGCGGGGTCGAGGGGCAGGCGGGCGGTGCCGCCGCGCTCGGGCGGATCGTTGCCGAAGTCGACGCGCTGGCGCGGCTCGCGGGGGCGACCGATGTCGAGATCCTGCCACCCGGGGCGCTGTCGGCACCGCTGCGCTTCGTGCGCCGCCGCCGCGCGCCCGGTCGCATCGCCGTCGAGGATCACGGCCCCGCGAGCGGTGTGCCGGTCATCGTCTGCCATGTTCCCGTCAACGGTCGTCACCTGCCGCGTCGGCTCGTCGCGGCACTCCAGGCGGAGGGGCTGCGGCCGATCTCGGTCGAGAGGCCGGGCTTCGGTCTGACCTCGGCCGCGCCCGGCCCGGCGGCGGGGGCGGCGGCGGGCGACGTCGCCGCGCAGGCCATTGCCGACCTGATCGACGTGCTCGACGCACTCGAGATCGCGCGCGCGCGCCTGCTCGGACGCAGTGCGTGGATGCCGCTCGCTTTCGCCGCCGCGCATCCCGGCCGCTTCGACTCGGGCGTCTTGCTGTCGGCATCGCCCCCCGATTTTCGACCGCAGGGCGGCTTTTATGGCGCCCTCGCGTCGGTCGCGCTCGACCAGCCCCGGTTGATCGACGCGATGGCGCGGATGATGGTCCGCCTGTCGAGCGACCGCGCGATCATCCGCATGACCGACAAGGCGATCGCCGATTGTCCGAGCGATGTCGACGCCTTCGCCGACCCCGTCAACCGCGCCGATTTCGTGCGCGCCTCGCGCCAGTCGTCGGTCGGGGACGGGTTCGCGCGCGAGTTCGCCTTGCAGGCGCGCCACACCATCCCCGACGCCGCGCGGACGCAGCGTTGGACGGTCGTCTTCGGCGAACACGACCCGTTGGGCAGCGGCGGGGCGAAGGGCATTGCGGCGTGGACAGTTGCGCTGCCCGCCGCGCGCCTCGAGATGATTGCCGGGGCGGGCCGCTTCGTGCACCTGAGCCACCCCGAACACATCGCCGCCGCGCTGGCGGCACCGTGGTGACGAAACCCACCGGTCACGTTGAAAAAGCGTGCGCAGCCTGCTAGAGGATGGCCGTTACAAAGCGCTCCGGTCAGCGGCGGCGCGTGGGGTTGGCACCGCCGGCGAGACAATCGGCGGCGGCAGGGAGTGGTGACGGGCGATGCGCCGGGTGTTGATCGTCGAAGACGAAGTGTTGATCGGCCTGGTGCTCGAGGACATCCTCGACATGCTCGACTGTACGGTCGCGGGCAATGCGGCGACACTCGACGAGGCGCGCGCGCAGATCGAAGCGTTGGGGCCGCGCGGTTTCGACGCGGCGATTCTCGATGTCAATCTCGGCTCCGATCCGGTCTACCCGCTCGCCGACGAGATCGTCGCGCTCGGCATCCCGATCGTCTTTGCCACGGGTTCGCACCCCGACACGCTGCCGCCGCGCTTCGCGGCGTGTCCGGTACTCGAGAAGCCCTATGCCTTCGCCGCCGTCGAGCGTGTGCTGGCGATGCAGAGACTCGCTGCCTGATTTTTCGCAGGCGTTACGTTCTCCTATTGTTCGAACAGAACAGACGTGGTACGCGGGTTGCCTTGCCGGGGCATCGGGCGACCGCTAGGGAGAGACGACATGGCCGCAGCGTTGAAAGTAGTGGACAGCATGGCGTCGGGTGCAAGCGGCAGTAAATTGTCGGGGGACAAGGCGGCGGGCGACAAGGCGAAGGCGCTCGAAGCGGCGTTGGCGCAGATCGATCGGGCTTTCGGCAAGGGTTCGGCGATGCGGCTCGGCAGCCGCGAGACGATGGAGGTCGAGGCGATCTCGAGCGGCTCGCTCGGCCTCGACATCGCGCTCGGCATCGGCGGCCTGCCGCGCGGCCGCGTCATCGAGATTTACGGTCCCGAAAGCTCGGGCAAGACGACGCTGGCGCTGCACGCCATCGCCGAGGCGCAAAAGGCCGGCGGCACCGCTGCATTCGTCGATGCCGAGCACGCGCTCGATCCGGCGTATGCGAAAAAGCTCGGCGTCAACATCGACGAGCTGATCGTCTCGCAGCCCGATACCGGCGAGCAGGCGCTCGAGATCGTCGACACGCTGGTGCGGTCGAACGCCATCGACGTGCTGGTCGTCGACTCGGTCGCCGCGCTGGTGCCGCGCGCCGAGATCGAGGGCGAGATGGGCGACAGCCACGTCGGCCTCCAGGCGCGACTGATGTCGCAGTCGCTGCGCAAGCTGACGGGCAGCATCTCGCGGTCGCGCTGCATGGTGATCTTCATCAACCAGCTGCGGATGAAAATCGGCGTGATGTACGGCAACCCCGAGACGACGACGGGCGGCAACGCGCTCAAGTTCTACGCCAGCGTTCGCCTCGACATCCGCCGCACCGGGCAGATCAAGGACCGCGACGAGGTCGTCGGCAACACGACGCGCGTCAAGGTCGTCAAGAACAAGGTCGCGCCGCCGTTCAAGCAGGTCGAATTTGACATCATGTACGGTGAGGGCATCAGCCGCATCGGCGAGATCCTCGATCTCGGCGTCAAGGCGGGCGTCGTCGAGAAGTCCGGGGCGTGGTTCAGCTACGATTCGATCCGCATCGGCCAGGGCCGCGAGAATTCGAAGAAATTCCTCAAGGAAAACCCCGAGATCGCGGCACGCATCGACAAGACGATCCGCGACAATGCAGCGGGCATCTCCGAGGCGCTGATGACCGGCGGACCCGACAGCGATGCCGGCGACGACGACGGCGAGATGTAGCGCAGGCGACGCGCCTTCGACGTTGCCCCCCGACTCCCCGGGCGTTAGTGCTGGACCGCCGCCCGGGGAGCCCGACTTGACGATGCCGACCCGATGACGCTTTGCCGATGACGCCCCGCCGATGACGCCGCGCCGATGATGGCCGAGCGCTTCGACCTGTGCGTCATCGGCGGAGGCGCGGGCGGGCTGGTGACGGCAGGCGGTGCGGCGCAGCTCGGCGCGCACGTGCTGCTGATCGACGACAATCGTCTCGGCGGCGAATGCCTGTGGTCGGGCTGCGTGCCGTCGAAGGCGCTGCTGCACATCGCCAGTGTCGCCAGGGTTCGCGGCGGCATCGACTGGCGCGAGGCGCGGCGGCACGTCGACGCCGCCATCGCCGCGATCGCCCCGCACGACGCGCCAGAGCGGTTCGAGGCGTGGGGCGTCGAGGTCCTGCAGGCCCGCGCGGTGTTTATCGGGCGCGACCGGGTCGAAGCCGCCGGTCGCACCATCGCGGCGCGGCGTTTCGTCGTCGCCACCGGTTCGGCCCCGCTGATCCCGCCGGTCCCCGGTCTCGCGGCAATTCCCTTCCTGACCAACGAATCGGTCTTCGCCCTCGACGCGCTGCCGCCCAGGCTGCTGATCCTCGGCGGCGGGGCAATCGGCGTCGAACTCGCGCAGGCCTTCGCGCGCCTCGGCGCGCAGGTGACGATCATCGAGCAGGAGACGCTTCTCGGCGCAGCCGATGCCGAGGCCGTGACGCTGGTGCGCGCCAGCCTCGAAGCCGACGGCGTCGCCGTCCACGACCGCGCCAAGGTCGCGCGCGCCGATCTCACTTCCAACGGCGACGGTGTCGCCCTGCAACTGGCTTCGGGCGAGGCCTTGAGCGGCAGCCACTTCCTTGTCGCGGCGGGCCGCGCGCCGCGCGTCGCGGGCTTCGGTCTCGACGCGGCGGGGGTGGCTGCGTCGGCCAAGGGCATCGTCGTCGACAAATACCTCCGCACCTCGAACCCGCGCATCTTCGCGGTCGGCGACTGCCGCGACGGGCCGCGCTTTACCCATGCCGCCGATCAGGACGCGCGCGCGGTCATCGCCAACGCGCTGTTCCCCCGGCCGTTGTGGCGCGCCTCGACCTACGACGCGCTGCCGAGCGTCGCCTACACCGACCCCGAAGTCGCGCAGGTCGGCCTGACCGAAGCCGTCGCGCGGCAGCGGTTTCCCGACATCGCGGTGCACCGCATCGACCTCGACCACAACGACCGCGCCGTCACGCAAGGGGCATCGGCGGGCTTCGTCAAGCTCATGGTGCGCCGCGACCGCGTCGTCGGCGCGACCATCGCCGGGCCGCACGCGGGCGAAATCCTGCCGCTGGCGCGCCTCGCCGTCACCGGCAAGCTCAGCCTCGCGACGATCGCCGCGCAGACCTTCGCATATCCGACGTTGGCCGAGGCCTTCAAGGCGGCCGCCGAATTGCCCGGCCAGGCCAAACTCTTCACCCCGACGATGCGCCGGATCACGCGCTGGTTCCAGCGCCTGCCGTGACGGTCGATAGCTTGAACGTCGACGGATTGGCCTGCGTGCGCGGCGGGCGGACGGTCTTCGACGGCATCGGCCTGACCCTTGCGCGCGGCGGCGCGCTGCAGGTCGAAGGTGCGAACGGCGCCGGCAAGTCGAGCCTGCTGCGGATTCTCGCGGGATTGCTGGCCCCCGCCGCAGGCACGATCCACAACGGCTTTCATACGGCGTGGCTGGGAGCCGACGCGACGCTCAAGCCCGGCCTGACCCTGCGCACCGAGCTGGCCTATTGGGCACGTCTCGACCGGACCGGGCGCGCCGCCGTCGACGCCGCGCTCGCCGCGTTCGACCTCGGCGCGCTCGCCGACCTGCCGGTCGAACTCCTGTCGAGCGGCCAGCGGCGGCGCGCGGCACTGGCGCGCGTCCACGCTGCGGGGGTCGGTCTCTGGCTGCTCGACGAGCCCGGCGTCGGCCTCGACGCGGCGTCGCTGGCGCTGCTCGCGACGGCGATGGCCGCACACCGCGCGCGCGGCGGCGCGGTGATCGTCGCGACGCACGGCGAGGTCGGCCTCGACACGCCGGCGCGGCTGACCCTGGGACGATCCGGCGCATGATCCTGACCCTTATCCGCCGCGACCTCGCATTGCTCGCCCTGCGTCCAACGGCCGCGCTCGTGCCGGTCTTCTTCTTCGTCCTCGTCGCGGCGCTCTTCCCCTTCGCGGTCGGACCCGACGCGCGGTTGCTGGCGCGCATCGCGGGCGGCATCCTGTGGGTCGCGGCGCTGCTCGCGGCGCTGCTACCCGTCGAGACACTCGTCGCGGGCGACCGCGCCGACGGCACCCTCGACCAGCTCGTGGCGCGCGGCATCGCGCTCGAAACGATCGCGGCGGCGCGGCTGATTTCGCACTGGCTCGGTTTCGCGGTTCCATTGCTCGTCGCGCTTCCCGTCGCGGGCGTCATGCTCGGCGCGGACCCCATTCTCCTGGCCCGCGCCGCGCTCGGCCTACTGCTCGGCACGCCGGGACTGGCGGCCTTGGCGCTGCTCGCCGCCAGCCTGACGGCGGGCCTGCGCGGCGGCGGGGCGCTGAGCGGCCTGATCGTCCTGCCGCTTGCCTTGCCGATCCTGATCTTCGGGGCGGGACTCCTCGCACAGGACGGCGGCGGCGCGCTCAAGCTCCTCGCTGCCGCGAGCCTCGTCCTCGTCGCGGTCGCACCGTTCGCGAGCGCGGCGGCGCTGCGCGCGGGGATGGACTAGCGCGCCCGCGTCGGCCATCGTGCGTCATCGACTTCGGGGGAAATCGCCATGCGCCGCCTGCTCTTGCTCACCGCACTGTTCGCCGTGCCGCTCGCCGCGCAGGCCCCGAACACCGTGCCCGCCGCCGCCGCGCCGCCCAGCGTCGCCGAGAACCCGCTCAAGCCCGCAATGCCGCCCGTGCCGCCCAAGCTCGCGCCGCCCCCCGCGCCCGTCGCCAGGCCCGGCACGCCCGCCGCCGCCGTGTCCCCAAAGCCCGCGCGCGCGCCGCGTGCCGCCAAGGCCCCGGCCGCGCCCGACCCGGCGCTCGTCGAGTTCAAGACCTCGACCGGCAAGACCATCCACTATGATTGCTCGAAAAAGGGCAACCTGACCAAGACGGCGTGCAAGAAATAGCCCGCCCAGGCGGCCGTGAACGCGGTGACGCGGCCACTGGCGGCGCGGCGCGGCTCTGCTAAAAGCCGCATTATCATGCACCGCTTCGCCAATCCGGCCCGTTTCCTGCGTATCGCACGCTGGGCCACGCCGCTGGTCACCCTGCCGGGGCTACTGCTGACGCTCGCCGGGCTCACCATCGGCCTGTTCGCGTCGCCGCCCGATTATCAGCAGGGCGACAGCGTCCGCATCATGTACGTCCATGTCCCTGCGGCGTGGCTCGGGTCGGGCGGCTATCTGGCGCTCGCCGTCGCCAGCCTGACCGCACTGGTCTGGCGGCATCCGCTGGCGGGGGTCGCAGCGCGCGCCATTGCACCGGCGGGCGCGCTGTTCACCGCGATCTGCCTCGTGTCGGGGTCGCTGTGGGGCAAGCCGACGTGGGGCACCTATTGGGTCTGGGACGCGCGGCTGACCTCGATGCTCGTGCTGCTGTTCCTCTATCTCGGCTATCTCGCGCTGAGCGCCGCCGAGGCCGAGCGGCCCGAGGCGAAGGGCGCGGCGATCCTCAGTCTTGTCGGCGCGCTCAATCTGCCGATCATCAAATACTCGGTCGAGTGGTGGCATACGCTGCACCAGGGCCCGAGCATCACGCTGACCAAGTCGGCGATCGACCCGGCGATGCTGCTGCCGCTGTTCCTGTCGCTCGGCGGCTTCACCTTGTTGTTCGCGGGCATCGTGCTGATGCGGATGCGGACCGAACTGGCGATGACGCGCGTGCGGGTGCGCGGACTGCGACTGGCGGAGGCACACGCGTGACCCACGCCGATTTCATCGTTCCCGCCTATCTCCTGACGATCGCCGGGCTGTTCGGACTGCTGATCGTCAGCTGGGTGCGGATGCGCGCCGCTGAGCGCGCCGCCGCGAACCTGCGCGAGCGCCGTTCGTGAAGGCCAAGCATCAGCGGCTGGCGCTGGCGGCGGGCGCGCTGGTCGCATTGTCGGGGGCGGGAGCGCTGGGGCTGTCGGCGCTCGGCGACTCGGCGACCTATTTCTATGCCCCGTCGGATGCGCTGGCGAAGCCGCCGCCGCCCGGCACCGCGATCCGCCTCGGCGGGTTGGTGATGGCGGGGAGCGTCGCGCACGCGGGGGCCGCGACGGTGGCATTTCGCGTCACCGACAATGCCCGCGACGTGCCCGTACGCTACACCGGCATCGTCCCCGACCTGTTCCGCGAAGGTCAGGGCGTTATCGCCGAGGGTCGTTTCGACAGGCGCGGCACCTTTGTTGCCGACACGATCCTCGCCAAGCACGACGAGAAATACATGCCGCCCGAGATCGCGGGCACCCTCCACAAGGTCCCGGGCAAGGTCGAGTGATCGCCGAGATCGGGCGCGGCCTGCTGTGGCTCGCGTGCGCCTGCGCCGGACTCGCGGCGGTCGCGGGCCTCTCCCCGCGCCTCCGGCTGGCCGGCCTTGTGGTGCCCGCTGCGGTCCTCTGTGGGTGGTTGTGGCTGTGGATTGGAGCGGCGGCGGCGTGGTGCCTCCTGCACGACGACATGTCGGTCGCGGCGGTCGCGGGCGGCTCGCACAGCCATCTGCCCGTGGGTCTCAAGCTAATCGCTACGGTGCTGCGCGACGGCGGCGGCCTCTTTGCGGGCGCGGCAGTCGCAGCGCTGGCGGCGGGGGGGTGCGGGATCGTGGCGGGCCGACGGACCACAACGCTGGGCGCGGTCGCGGCGGTGTCGCTTGCGCTGCACGTCAGCCTTCTCGCCGCCGACCCGTTCGCGCGCCTCGATCCCGCACCGACCGAGGGGGCCGGATTCTCAACACTGTGGCGCGATCGGTTGGCGAACCTTGCGCCGCCGGGCGCGGTCGTCGCGGACGCCGTGCTGCCCCTCGGGGGCAGCGTCGCCGGCGGCGATACAAAAGTCACGCTGGCCGCGCTGACCCCCGATGCCGGTCCCGACTCGACCGAAGTGCTCGCCGAATTGCGGGTCGCGACGCGCGGTGGTGGGACGGTCGTGCTCATTCCGCACTGGCGCGAGACCAACCTGCCGCGTCATGCCGCGCCGGTCGCCGATACCGCGCTGACGTGGCGGGGCTGGTTCGCCGCGACGCTGGGTGCACCGCGCGCCGATGGCCGCTGGCGGGTGCGCGTCACGCGGTTCGAGTGGCGGCAACCTGGGGTACTGATCCTCGTCGTTGCCGTCGGCGGCGCAGTGCTGGCGTGGCGGCGGCGATGAGCGGCGCGCCCGTCGTCATCGCCGTCGTCCTGACCGGCTTCGCGGCGGCTCTGGCGCTGCTGCTGCTGCGCGGACAGGGCGGCGACCGGCATGCGCGCCTGGCCGTCGGCGTGACGTTGCTCGTCGGCCTTGCCGGCTACGCCGTGACCGCCCGGCCCGCATTGCCTGCCGCGCCCGCGCGCCCCGCCTCGCCCGACCTGACGAGCCGTAGCGCGTTCGAGGTCGCGCGCCAGACCCGCCTGCAGCGCTTCGGCGAGGTCGGCGCGTGGCTGACCTTCGCCGACGCGCTGCTGCGCGCCGATGCCAGCGCGACGGCAGTCGAGGGCCTGCGCCAGATCATCGCCGAGCGACCGCGCCAGCCCGACCTGTGGATCGGGCTGGGCAATGCGCTGGCGGTCCACGCTGGGCATGTCGGACCCGCCGCGCGCCTCGCCTTCGCGCAGGCCGCGCGGCTCGATCCCGCCAGCCCCGATCCCTCCTATTTCCTGGGGCTTGCACAGCTCGAGACGGGCGACGCACGCGGCGCGGCGGCAACGTGGCGCGCGCTTGAGGCCCGCAGCCTCCCCGATGCCGACCTCGCGTCGCGTATCGCCGATGCGGACGCGCGTACGGGCGGCTGACTATTTCCCGCGTCCCGTCTGCTCCTGCAGTTCGTCGATGCGGATCGACGCCTCGGCCTTGGTCAGATCGCCGTCGAACGCGGCACCGGCTTCTTCGCTCAGGGTCTTGAGATACGACGCCTGCGCGCCCGTCAGCGGCTCGTCGCCGGTCGTCCAGTCGTGCGGATCCTTTTCGGCGTTCGATGTCGGGTGGGTCTTGGGATTCTCGGTGTCCACGGTATCACTCCATCGGATTGCTCGAGGCAGAACGTGCGCGCCACCCCGGTGTTCCGCGTTCGTTCGCGTCCCGGACCTGGAGACATCGCGGGTGTTGCCACGCTGCGCGCGCGCCCGTAAACGCCTTGGACTTCGCGGACCCCGGGGGGGTTCAGTCTTGCAACCTGTTCGAAAGTCCCGTCATGGCCAGCCCGCCGACCGTCGCCACCGCCGCTCCCGCCGCCGCCGAGCAACAGACGCCGCTCTTCTATGGCTCGCTCGTCCCGCTGTCGTCGCAGTTCCATCCCAACCACGGCCTCAAGCCGCGCGACAATTTCGCTTTCGCCAAGGTGACGCACGCGATCCCCGTCACCGTCGACGAATTCGCGGTGGTGCAGCGCCACTATCCGATCGTCTTCGGGCTGGGCGAGAACCCTGCGCCGCTTGCGCTCGTCGGACTGACCGAGGGGCAGAACCTCTACGTCGACGCCGATGGCCAGTGGCAGGCGGGCAGCTATGTCCCCGCCTTCGTGCGCCGCTATCCGTTCATCCTCGCCAAGCTCAGCGAGCAGGCGCAGGAACTGTCGCTGTGCTTCGACGATTCGAGCGGCATGGTCGTCGCCGAGGGCGGCGAGCGGCTGTTCGACGGGACCGAGCCGACCGATCAGACCAAGGGCATCCTGGCATTCTGCGAGCAGTTCGAGCAGGCTGTCGGGCGGACGCGCGGCTTCATGGACGAGCTGGCCAAGCTCGACCTGATGATCGACGGCGAAGTGACGATCCAGCAGCCTGGCATGGCCGAACCCGCGATCTATCGCGGTTTCCGCATGGTCGCCGAGGAAAAGTTGCAAAACATCCGCGGCGACGTGGCGCGCAAGATGGTCCAGAACGGCATGATGGGGCTGGTCTATGCCCATCTCTTCGGCCTGTCGCAGATCGGCCAGCTGTTCGAGAAGCAGGCCGCGTCGCAGGCTGCGGCAGCCGCCTGACCCGGTGCCGCCCTCCCTGCCGCGCAGGGAGGGCGGGCGTCAGTCCTTTTCCATCGTCGCCTGCAGCGGATGCTGATGCTCGCGCGCGAAGTCGATGACGTTGGTCACCTTGGTCTCGGCGACCTCGTAGGTGAAGACGCCGCAGATGCCGACGCCGCGCTGGTGGACGTGGAGCATGACGCGCGTCGCGTCCTCGATGGTCATCTTGAAGAAGCGCTGGAGCGTCAGCACGACGAACTCCATCGGCGTGTAGTCGTCGTTGAGCAGCAGTACCTTGTAGAGCGCGGGCTGTTTGGTCTTGGGCTTGGTCTTGGTCGCGACGCCGGTCGTCGTATCGCCGTCGTCGACGCGTTGCGGGCCGTTGGTGATCATCGGACTTGGGACTCGCGGCTTGGCTTGGGGTTCGCCGCCATATAGGCCGGACGGGCCACGAGAAAAAGGGCGGCGGTCGTGGTGACCGCCGCCCTCTGCTCCCTCCCCTCCCCGCGAAGCGGAGAGAGGGGAGGGTCGGGGTGGGGTGGTCTCGCAACGCAACGCAGACTTCGGGGTGACGCACCCCACCCCGGCCCTCCCCTCTCTCGGTTCGCAAGCGCTCACCGGGAGGGGAGGGGGAAGAGCTCAGCGCGCGCCGAAACCCGTCGCGGCAGCCGACTTGAGCTTGTCGGTCGCCAGCGCGACGCGGTTCTGCATCGGCTCGAAGACCTCGCCCGCCAGCTTGACCAGCGTCTCGCTCATCTTCGACATCTCGCTGACGGCGTTGTCGAACTGCGTCTTGGCGAAGTCGTTCTGGAGCTGCATCAGCTCGTTGGGCGTCTTGACCGTGGTCATCGCGCGCGCGGCGGCGGTCGTCTCTTCGAAGTGCTTGCGCGAGAAGTCGGCGACCTGATGCGCGATCGACTCGAGGCCCGAGGTGGCAGCGCGGGTCGAGGCGAGCAGCGCTTCGACATTGCCGCGCGCCATCGTCGTCATTTCGTCGAGCGACTTCATGCCGGTCTCGATGGCTTCCTTCGACTTGGTGGTAACCTGGTCGAG
>CAXTSL010000043.1:0-1216 GCA_964246975.1 uncultured Sphingomonadaceae bacterium | reverse complement strand
CCGTTGGCATAGACAGTCTCGGTGCCGGTCTTGATCGTCTCGGCGGCCTTGTTCTGGAACTCGGTGACGGTCTCGTTCATGGTCTTGTCCTTCTGGGGTGCGGTGGGGGTGACATCGACCGGCGGCGGCGAGGTTGCCGGTGCCGGAGGAATGAGGGGCGCGGTAGGCGCGGCGGCGATAGGCGGACTGACGACAGCGGCAGGCGGCATCGGAATTGCGGGGGCGACCGGCGGCGCATGCTCGACAATCGGGGGCAAAGGATCCGCAGCGAGGGTCGGTGTCACCGACACCGGTCGCGGCGCGGGAGCGGCGGCGATCGGGCGGGCAGGCACCGGTTTGGCAGGCGGGGCCTGGGGTGTCGCGGGCGCAGGCTTCGCGGCGACCGGCTCGGTGACGATCGGCGCGGGTGCGACCGGAGGCGAGACTGGCGGTGCGGGTTTGGCCATGCGCGGCGTCGTGACCTTCGCAGGCGGTGCGACGGCGACCACGCCGGGCGTCGGACCAGCCGGCGGGACAGCGCCGACGGGCACCGACGCGGGCTGCGCGAGAATCGCCGATCCCGCCGCGACGCGCGGCCCGCGCGAACTTTTCGTCGTATCCTTCGCCATACCGGTCTCCGCGCGCTTATGCTGCAGTGCACAATAAGGCGTCGGGTCGCCACATGCAAGACCGATGTTGCACTGCAGCAAATTATTTACGAACGCGCTATTCCGCCGCTTGCAGCACGCCGGACTGCTCCTCTTCGGCCTGCTGGAGCGCCCACATCTCGGCATAGCGCCCGTCGCGCGCCAGCAGCGCGGCATGCGTGCCGCGCTCGACGATGCGACCCGCGTCCATGACGACGATCTCGTCGGCGTCGGTGATCGTCGACAGACGATGCGCGATGACGAGCGTCGTGCGGCTGGCGGACACGTCGCGCAGCGCGTCCTGGATATCGGCTTCGGTGGCCGAATCGAGGGCACTCGTCGCCTCGTCGAGGATCAGGATGCGCGGGTCCTTGAGGATGGTGCGCGCGATGGCGACGCGCTGCTTCTCGCCACCCGACAGTTTGAGGCCGCGCTCGCCGACCGTCGTCGCATAGCCGTCGGGGAGCGAGACGATAAAGTCGTGGATTGCAGCACCGCGCGCCGCCGCCTCGATCTCGGCCTGGCTCGCGCCGATGCGGCCATAGGCGATGTTGTAGCCGATCGTGTCGTTGAACAGCACGGTGTCCTGC
>CAXTSL010000042.1:0-24331 GCA_964246975.1 uncultured Sphingomonadaceae bacterium | reverse complement strand
CTCCCCTCCCGGTGAGCCCCTTGGCGAACCGAGAGAGGGGAGGGTCGGGGTGGGGAGTCTTACGGCGCGACGCGGACCTCGTGGCGAAACACCCCACCCCGACCCTCCCCTCTCTCCGGCTGCGCCGGGGAGAGGAGGGGGAAAAAAGAACCACGCGGACCGTCACCCCATGACCCCCGCGCGCCTCAACCTCGCACTCGCGCTCGGCATCGTCGTCGCCGCCGCGCTGTCGGTCATCGCGGGCAAGGTCTGGCTGCCATGGTCGGCATGGTCCGCCGCCGACCCGCGCTTCGTCATCATCGTCGAATTGCGCCTGCCGCGCACCGTCCTCGCCGCGCTCATCGGCGCGGCGCTGGGGATGTCGGGGGCGGCGATGCAGGGCTACCTTCGCAACCCGCTCGCCGACCCCGGCCTGTTCGGCGTGTCGGCAGGCGCGGCGCTGGGGGCCGTCACGTCGCTATTCTTCGGCATGGCGTCGGCGACGCTGCTGCCACTGTTCGCACTCTCGGGCGCAGGCATCGCGATGGCCCTGCTCGTCCTCATCGCCGGGCGCTCCGCCAGCGTCATCCTGTTCACCCTCGCGGGCGTGCTGCTGTCGAGCCTCGCGGGGTCGCTGACCGCACTGGCGATCAGCCTCGCGCCGACGCCGTTCGCCACGTCCGAGATCGTCACCTGGCTGATGGGCGCGCTGACCGACCGCAGCTGGGACGACGTTCGGCTGGCGCTGCCGCTGGTGGCGCTCGGCATGGCGGCGCTGGCGCTGACGGCGCGGTCGCTCGACGCGCTGACACTCGGCGAGGCGGCGGCGGTGTCGCTCGGCGTCGATGCGCGCGTCCTGCAGGGGCTGATCGTCGCGGGCGTCGGACTGTGCGTCGGCGCGAGCGTCGGGGCGGCAGGCGTGATCGGGTTCGTGGGGTTGATCGTGCCGCATCTCGTCCGCCGCGCGGCGGGAGGACGTCCGTCGGCGACGCTGCTGCCCTCGGCGCTCGGCGGCGCGCTGCTCGTCTTGCTGGCCGATACGCTCGTGCGCGCGCTGCCGACGGTGGCGGAATTGCGGTTGGGTATCGCGATGGCGCTGCTCGGCGCGCCGTTTTTTACGGTGCTGCTCCTCCGCCTGCGCCGGAGGCTCGCATGACCGGCTTGCGCGCCGACGGCGTATCGCTGCGGCTTGGCGGCAAGCTCGTGCTCGAGAGTGTCGACGCGGCGTTCGCGCCCGGTCGTGTCACCGCGCTGCTCGGCCCCAACGGCGCGGGCAAGTCGACGCTGCTCGCCTGCCTCGCCGGGTTGCGTGCGCCCGACCGTGGGGGGGCGACGCTCGACGGCGCGCCGGTTCTCGACCTCGACCGTCGCGACCGCGCGCGGCGCATCGGGCTGTTGCCGCAGGCGAGCGAGGTGGCGTGGGACATCGACGTGCGCAGCCTCGTCGGCCTCGGCCGCTTCGCCCATCGCGGGCGCTGGGGCGAGACCGCCGCAGACCGTCGCGCGGTGGACGCCGCGCTCGCCGCGACCGACACGACCGCCTTCGCCGCGCGCCCCGTCGCCAGCCTGTCGGGCGGCGAGCGCGCTCGTGTCCTGCTGGCGCGCGTGCTCGCGGGAGAGCCGCGCTGGCTGCTCGCCGACGAGCCGCTGGCGCATCTCGACCCCGGCCACGCCCTCGACATCCTCGACCGGCTGCGCGGCGTCGCCGATAGCGGCGCGGGTGTGATCGTCGTCCTCCACGACCTTGGCCACGCAGCGCGCATCGCCGACAATGTGGTGCTGCTCGACTCGGGCAGAATTGTCGCGGCGGGTCCGGTCGATGCGGTCCTGACGACCGCGCAAATCGCCGCGACCTATGGCATCGCGGTCCACATCACACACGGACCCGACGGCCAGCGCCTCATCATCCCCACCGGTCGCGCTTGAGCCGCGCCGGGATTTGCGACCAACCGAGCGTCAGTCAAGCAACCGCAACGCAGCGTTAAGCGTCTCATCGTGTCGGGGCGGCAGGAGGCGAACGATGGCGGCTTTCGAAATGGCGCTGGCGACCGGCGGCGACGACGCGGCAGGCTACCGCGCCGGGTCGGGTACCGCGTGCCCAGACTGCGGCAAGTCGCACTGGCTGATCGGGCGCTGTACCGCCGAATGTGCCGCGTGTGCCGGCGCGCTGCCGATCGAGCGACCCGTCTGGCAGACCGTTATCGTCAGCGCGCCTTCTGGGTTTCGTTATAGCTCGACCAGCCGCCGCTAGACCGCTGCGAAACGCGGGCCGCCGCAGGCGCGACGGCCCGCCCGCGTCGCGCGCGCCTACTCGGCGGCGAGGCGGTCGACGTCGATCGTCGGCTGATTCGCAGCCGCCAACGGCGTGCCGATCTCGACCTTGCGCGGCTTCTTGTGCTCGGGGATTTCGCGCACCAGCTCGACCGTCAGCAGGCCGTTCTCGAAGCCCGCGCCAGTCACCTTGATCGTGTCGGCGAGCTGGAAGCGGCGCTCGAAGGCGCGCTTGGCGATGCCGCGATGCAGATAGGTCCGGCCCTCGGCGTTGTCTTCGGCGGCGTTGCCGGTGACGATCAGCGTGTTCTCCTGCACCGTCAGGTCGAGTTCGTTCGACGCGAAGCCCGCGACCGCCATCGCGATGCGGTATGCGCCGTCGCCGACTTTCTCGATATTATACGGCGGAAAGCCCGAGTCGCCCTGGTCGCCCCGCGCGGCGAATTCGACGAGGCGGTTGAGGTTCTCGAAGCCGATCGAGGATCGCAGGAGGGGGGAAATGTCGAAAGCTCGCATGGTGTCATCCTCTAACAAGCGATGGTTGTCTCCCGCCCGTGCGGGCCGGGAGCGTGCGCGGCCCCGTTCGGCGACCGGCACGCGAGGAATCTAGGTGACTGAAAACGCGCTTCAAGAGGGCGGTGGGCCGATTTCGCCCGCCGTTCTCGCCAATCTCCACGAGGGCGCGATGCGTCTCGGGGCGCGCCACCGCGCGGCGTTCGCGGGCAACTGGCGCGTCGCGCTCGATGCCCCGGCGCGAGCGGCGGCGACGATCGCCGCGCTGCACGCCTCGACGCAATTGATGGAGGCGATGTCGTGGCTGCTGCGCGCGCAGGCCGAGGTCGCCAGCGTGCCGCGCGCGCCTGCCGCGTGGCGTGCCGGGCCGGCGACGGCGACGCGCGCGCTGACCGGAGAGCGCGCCGACCTCGCGCGCGCCGTCGACATCCTGTACCGCGACATCGTCGCCACCGACGCCGGGAGCCACCCATGACCCCCCTCTTCCACCTCGCCTTTCCGGTCGACGATCTTGCGGCGACGCGGGCCTTCTATGGCGGCGCGATGGGCTGCAGCGAGGGGCGGTCGTCGGAAAGCTGGGTCGATTTCGACTTTCACGGCCACCAGATCACCGCGCATCTCGCGCCGCGCGGCGCCGAGTCGGCATCGGCAGTCGACGACCACGCCGTGCCGATCCCGCATTTCGGCCTGATCCTCGACATGGCGGCGTGGGAAGCATTGCGCGACCGCCTGCACGCGGCGGGGACGAGCTTCGTCGTCGAGCCCTATGTGCGCTTCGCCGGGCAGCCGGGCGAGCAGGCGACGATGTTCCTGCGCGACCCGGCGGGCAACGCGCTCGAGTTCAAGGCGTTCGGCGACCGGGGGCAGGTGTTCGCGCGCTAGGGGAGTGGCCCGCGCCGTCCGCGATGCTATAGCCCCCCGATGCGGAGCGCGGCACAGTGAGGGTTCTCGGGCGCGTCGCGCTGTGGGGCGGCGGGCTGCTCCTGCTGCTCGCTCTCGTCGCCGGGTTGCTCGCCTGGCGCGTCGTCGCTGCCCTTCCCGACGCTGCCACGCTGAGCAAATACACGCCGCCGCTGCCCTCGACGGTGCGGTCGGGCGACGGCACCGTGCTGACCAGCTTCACCCGCGAGCGGCGCATTTATCTCGGCTACGCCGACCTGCCGCCGCGCCTGATCCAGGCGTATATCTCGGCGGAGGACAAGACTTTCTTCCAGCATCACGGTCTCGACTTCGAAGGCATCCTCGGCGCGGTCTTCACCAACGCCCGGTCGCTCGGGACCAACAAGCGCCCCGTCGGTGCGTCGACGATCACCCAGCAGGTCGCCAAGAACCTGCTGCTGACCAACGAGGTCAGTGTGACGCGCAAGCTCAAGGAAGCGGTGCTGGCGTGGCGACTCGAGGAGGCGTTCACCAAGCCGCAGATCCTCGAACTCTACCTCAACCAGATCTTCCTCGGACGAAACAGCTACGGCGTCGAGGCGGCGGCGCAGGCGTATTTCGGCCGCTCGGTCGCCGATCTCGATCTCGCGCAGATGGCCTATCTCGCGATCCTGCCGAAAGCGCCGTCGACCTACAGCCCGTCGACCGAGCGCGGCCGGGCGCGCGCGCTGGCGCGGCGCAACTATGTCCTCAACCAGATGGTCGCCAACCACTATATCACGGCACCCGAGGCGGCGGCGGCGCAGGCCGAGCCGCTCGTGGCCGTCGCGGGCTTCGCGCCGCGCGTCGTCGACGCCGGTAATTATTTCCTCGAAGCGGTGCGCCGCGACCTCATCGCGCGCTTCGGCGAGGCGCAGGCGAACGGCCCCAACAGCGTCTATGGCGGCGGGCTGTGGGTCCGGACTTCGATCGACCCCGTCATGCAGGCGGCGGCCGAGCGCGCGCTGCGCGACGGTCTGCTGCGCTACGAGAGCGGTCGACCGTGGCGCGGGCCGCCCGCGCATATCGATCTGGGTGGCGACTGGGCGCTGCGGCTGCGCCAGTCGCATATCGCCACGGGCTATGCCGAATGGGTGCCCGCCGTGGTGCTGGCGAAAGACGGCGATTTCAGCCGCCTCGGCTTCGGCGACGGCAGCGAGGGGCGCATGGCCCCGTGGGCGGCGCAGAAGCTCCTTAAGGGGACCAACATCAGCGCGGCGGCGGCGCTCAAACCCGGCGATGTCATCCCCGTCACCAAAACCAGCGGTGGCTGGGCGCTGCGCCAGGTGCCGCTGGTGTCGGGCGGCATGGTCGTCGAGGACCCGCATACGGGCCGCATCCTCGCGATGGTCGGCGGCTTCGACGCACGCGCGCAGGCGTTCAATCGCGCGACGCAGGCGCTGCGCCAGCCGGGGTCGGCGTTCAAGCCGATCGTCTATGCGACCGCGCTCGACAACGGCTTCACGCCCTCGTCGATCGTCGTCGACGCGCCCTATTGCGTCTTCCAGTCGCGGACGCTGGGCAAGAAATGCTTCCGCAACTTCACCGGGGGCTATGCCGGACCGCAGACGATGCGCTGGGGCCTCGAACAGTCGCGCAACCTGATGACCGTGCGCCTCGCCTACAACAGCGGCATGGACAAGGTGGTCAAGACCGCCGCCGACCTGGGGGTGGGCAAATACCCCGCCGTGCTGGCGATCTCGCTCGGCGCGGGCGAAACGACGGTGCTGCGCCTGACCAACGCCTATGCGATACTGTTCAATAATGGGCGGCGGTTGACGCCGACGCTGGTCGATTGGGTGCAGGACCGCAACGGCCGCACGATCTACCGCGCCGACACCCGCGCCTGCACCGGCTGCGAGGCCCCCGACTGGACCGGCGGGCCGATGCCGCGTCCGGGCGGCACGCCCAAACAGGCGATCGACGCACGCACCGCCTCGCAGATCGTCCACCTGATGGAGGGCGTCGTGACGCGCGGCACCGCGATGGGGCTGGCGGGCATGGACCGCCCGCTGGCGGGCAAGACGGGGACCACGAGCGGCCCGACCGACGTGTGGTTCGTCGGCGGCACCCCCGATCTCATCGCCGGGCTGTACCTCGGCTACGACCGCCCGCGCCCGCTCGGCGGCTACGCGCAGGGCGGTACGATCGCGGTGCCGATCTGGCGGCAGTTCGGCCAGTCGGTGCTGAAGGACGCTCCCAAGCTTCCCTTCACGATCGCGAAGGGCGTCCGCATGGTGACCATCGACCGCCGCTCGGGCAAGCGCGTCTATGGCGCGACACCGACCGACGAACGCAAGGCGGTGGTCATCTGGGAAGCCTTCAAGCCCGCCAGCGAACCGCGCCGCGTCGGCAGTGCGCGCCCCGACGGCGGTCGCCTGTCGGGCCGCGTCGTCCGCTCCGACGCCGACTTCCTGCGTACCGCGGGCGGCATCTATTGAGTCGGGCCGATGGGACGCGGAAAGCTGCGCTTGCCCGGCGCGCAGCCGGAATGTCTTTGCCCCGCCCGCGCGCTGCGCTAGGCACGGCGCATCGCTCTCCCGCAAACGAGGAAACGCCGATGCGCCTGCTGACTTTCGCCGTGCTCGGGGCGCTTGCTGCGCCGCTCGCCGCCGCGCCCATCGACGCCCCGTCGGGCAAGTACGAGGCCGACCTGACGCACACCAGCGTGACGTGGCGCGTCAAGCATCTTGGCCTGTCGAACTACACCGCCCGCTTCGCCAAGATCGCCTCGACGGTCGACCTCGACGCCGCCAACCCCGCCAACTCCAGGCTCGTCGTCACCATCGACCCGAAGTCCGTCCGCACCGATTTCCCATTTCCCGACAAGACCGACTTCGACAAGGAAATCGCTACCGACGGGCGCTTCCTCGACGGGGCCAAGTTTCCCGAGATCAAGTTCGTCTCGACCCGCATCGCCGTGACCGGCGCGAACACCGCGAAGATCACCGGCGACCTGACGCTGCGTGGTGTCACCAAGCCCGTGACCCTCGATGCGGTGCTCAACGGCACCGCCAAGGCCAATCCGATGATGGGTGCCGAGCGCATCGGCGTTTCGGCGCGCGGCACGATCAATCGTTCCGACTGGGGCATGAGCTTCGGCACGCAATTCGTCGGCGATGCCGTCGAACTGCAGATCGAGGCCGAATACAAGCGCGCCAAGTGAGCCTCGCCACCGCGCCCGCGGCGCACAGCCGCTATTCGAGCGTCGCGATCGCCTTCCACTGGGGCATCGCGTTGCTGCTCATCGCCAATCTCGTCGCGGGGCTGTTGTTCGACACGCTCGAGGATCTCGACAAACCGACTTTCTTCACCCTCGTCCAGCTCCACAAGGCGACGGGTGTGACGATTCTCGCGCTCGCGGTGCTGCGGCTGGCGTGGCGCCTGACGCACCCGGTGCCCGCCTATCCCGCGCACATGACGCCTGCCGAGCGCCTGCTGGCGAAGCTGTCGCACTGGGGCTTCTACGTCCTGATGATCGCGCTGCCGCTGAGCGGCTGGGCGATGGTGTCGGTGTCGAAGATCAAGTTCCCGATGTCGTGGTTCGGCCTCTTCGAGATTCCGCTGCTGAGCGTGCCCAAGGGCTGGAACTATCATGACCTGCACGGCATCCTCGGCTGGGTCGCGGTGGCGATGATCGTCCTGCACGTCGCGGCGGCGCTCAAGCATCACTACTTCGATCGCGACGACGTCTTCGCGCGGATGTGGCTGTGGTCGCGCCGGACGTGAGCCGCGCGTGCGTCGCGGCGCTGCTGATCGCCGCGAGCGCATCGCCCGCGCTGGCGTCGTCGTGGACCGTCGTGCCCGCGCAGAGTCGCATCGGCTTTACGGCGACGTGGCTCGGCAAGCCCGTCGTCGGGGCGTTCGGCAAGTGGACCGCGCGCATCGATTTCGATCCCGCCGCACCTGCGACCGCGAAGCTCGACGTCGCGGTCGACCTCGCATCGGCGAAGACCGGCGACGACACCGTCGACGGCGCGCTGCCCGGCGACGACTGGTTTGCGGTCAAGGCGGGCCCGCAGGCGCGCTTCGTGTCAACCAAGATCGCCGCCGCCGGGCCGGGCAAATACGTCGCCACCGGCACACTGACGCTGCGCGGCCGCGCGGTACCGGTGACACTGCCGTTCGATCTCGCCGTCGCGGGCGACACCGCGACGATGACCGGGCGCGCGCAACTCGACCGCCGCGCCTGGAAGCTCGGCCTCGAATCCGACGCCACCGCGCAATACGTCGCTTTCGCGGTGCCGCTCAGCGTCCGCGTCGTGGCGCACCGCCGCAAATAATTCACGCGTTGCGGGCTTGCACGCCGCTGCACTGCACCCCAGTTTAGGGGTGTCGGGTGTTCCCCCCCTTTCGCCCGGCAACTTCCCTGAACCTGGCCGCCCCGCGCACCCGCGCGGGGCGGTTTTTTATTCGGCCGCCTCGTCGAAGCGCGGGCGCAGTCCGAAATCGGCGGCGCACAGATGCGTGGCGAGGCCCGTCAATTGTCCGGCGATCGTCGCGAAACCCATGTGCCGCGCCAGCCGCGCCGGATCCATGTAGAGCGCGCGGTCGATTTCGATCTGCACCGCGTGGACGCCGCGCGCCGGATTGCCGTGATGACGCGTCGTATAGCCGCCCGCGTACGGCGTGTTGCGCGACACGCGCCAGCCGTGCGCGGCGAACCAGCGCTCGATGCCCAGCACCAGCGCCGGCGCGGCGCTCTGCCCGTGCAGGTCGCCGACGACGATCTGCGGCGCGCCGCCCGCGACCGGCGCGGGTGTCGGCATCGAATGACAATCGAGCAGGATCGCATAGCCGTGCCGCCGCCGCGCCGCCGCGAGCAGGTCGGCGAGCGTCGCGTGCCACGGCGCATGGACCTGCGCGATGCGCGCCGCCGCGTCGTGCAGCCTGAGCCGCGATGGATAGATGTCGAGCCCTGCCGCGGCGATGCGCGGCACGACGCCGAGCCCCGCGACGACACGGTCGCTGGCGTGATGGTCATGGTGATCGAGCGGCTCGACGTACATCGCCGGGTCGAGTTCGTGCGGGCTGCGGTTGAGGTCGAGCCAGCTGCGCCCCCAGCGCGCCGCCAGCCGCGGTACGCCCGATGCCGCGACACCGTCGAGCAGCGCGTCGACATACGCATCCTCGCCGCGCCGCAGCTGTGCCAGCGTCAGCCGTGTCCGCGCCAGGAACGCGGCCGGATAGTCGCGTCCCGAATGCGGCGACGCGACCACCAGCGGGAAGCGCCCGGTCGTATCGCCCGACTGGACGAAGGCGGGAAGCGGGACGGGAGGCACGGACTGCACGACGACACCTTAACGCTTTGCGCCGCGACCGCGACCCCTCAAATCCTGCCGCCAGCGGGGTTGCGCCGCCGCCCGCGCTTGGCTAAGACGCCGCACCGTGGACGCGTAGCTCAGTGGTAGAGCACTGTGTTGACATCGCAGGGGTCGCAAGTTCAATCCTTGCCGCGTCCACCATTTTCCCCAGGCCGGCAGCTGCGTCGCGGGCTGGGTCGTAGCGGCAACGCGCGGCGCTCGGGGACCGGATCATGGACGATTTTCCATTCGCCACCGGCGCGCTTGTCGCCGCGCTCGCCATCTATGCCTGGGCGGTCGTCATGGTCGGGCAGGCGCGGACCCGCTATAATGTTCCCGCCCCCGCCGTGAGCGGCGATCCGGCGTTCGAGCGCGCCTTTCGCGCCCAACAGAACGGCGTCGAGCAGATGGTGCTGTTCCTGCCGCTGCTGGCGCTCGCCGCGCATGTGTGGGGCGATACGGTTGCGGGCGTGTACGGGGCGATCTGGTGCGTCGGGCGCATCCTCTACACCGTCACCTACGCGAGCGGCGCGAACCGCAGCGTCGGCTTCATGCTGTCGGGCGGCCTGTCGGCGGCGGTGCTGATCGGCATCGTCGCGACCTACGCGCTCCACCATCTCGGCGTCGCCTGACCGCCGGTTCAGTCGAGCCAGTCGCGGACCAGCCGCCGCGCCCGGTGCAGTCGCGCCTTGGCGGCCTCGCGCGAGATCGTCAGTCGCGTGGCGATCTCGTCGATGGTCAGTTCCTCGACATCGCGGAGCAGCAGCACGGCGCGATAATGCCCGGGCAGCGACTGGATCGCGCGCGCCAGATCGATCCGCAGGTCGGCATCGCCGGTCCGCGCGATGCTGTCGCGTGGCAGCAGTTCGAACTCTACGAACGGCAGCAGCGCGGTGCCGAGGCGCAGGCACATCCGATGGACGATGACAAACAGCCAGCTCGATACCGAGCGGATGCTCGCCAGCGTCGGCAGGCGGCGATGCAGGATGATCAGCACCTCCTGGACCGCATCCTCGACATCGCTCGTCGTCCGGCACGAGCGCCGCGCATAGCGCCGCAAGTCGGGCTGCGCGGCATCGAGCAGCGCCGCGATGGCGCGCTCGTCGCCGGCGCGCGCCGCGCCGAGCAAGGCCGGGCTGAGTTTCATTCGACCCGCCTCCGACCGACTGCCGCGCACAGCGGACACCACGCGACAAGCGCGGTGACGACTGCGGCGCAGCCGCCGATCAGCAGCACGATCGCGCCCGGTCGGCCCCACAGCAGCGCGCCGCCGGTCAGCAGGCCTGCGCCGAGCGCCAGACGCAGGGCGCGCTCCCAGCCCGGCAGATTGCGATAGCTCAACATGATCGTTCCCCTCGTTTCGCGCCGCCGACAGGGCGAGCGCTTCAAACAAGAGGTGGAAAAGCGCGGAAACGGTTCGCGAAACTGCGTCAAATTCCGCGAAACGTCGCGAATTCGTCGAGCGGCGCGCGGCGCGGCACCAGCGCATTGGCCTTGTCGTCGCTGTCCTTCCACCCGATCGCCATGCCGGTAAACAGCATCCGGTCCCCGGGGATGCCGACGAAACGCCGGATCGTCGCGGGATAGATCGCCCAGCACTCCTGCGGGCACGAATCGAGTCCCGCCTCGCGCAGCAGCAGCATCACCGTCTGGAGATACATCCCGAGGTCGGACCATTGCGGCGGCCCCATAGTCCTGGCGACCGAGCAGAACAGCGCCACCGGCGCGCCGAAGAACTGGAAGTTGCGCGCGAACCACAGCAGCCGCGCCAGCTTGTTGTCGCGCGGAATGCCGAGCGCGCCGTAGAGGTCCTCGCCGACCTCGAAGCGATAGCGGCTATAGGGTTCGGGCAGCGTTTTCGGATAGATATCATATTCGGTCGGCTCGCCCTTGGGCAGTTCCTGGATGCGCGCCTGCATCAGCGTCTTCAATTCGGCGAGCGGTTCGCCCGCCAGCACGTCGATATGCCACGGCTGGAGATTGCCGCCCGACGGCGCGCGCGCGGCCTGTTCGAGGACGCGCCGGATCACCGCGCCGTCGACGGGGTCGGGCAGGAATCCTCGCACCGATCGCCGCGACGCGACCGCCTCGGAAACCTTCATGCGCCGAGGTGCACGACTGGGGAAAAGCCGCCGAAGATCATGCGCTTGCCGTCGAAGGGCATGTCGGGTGCCGCGCTCATCCGCTCGTCCTCCATTGCGGCTTTCATGCCGGCGTTGCGCGCGTCCTTCGACGGCCATTCGATCCACGCGAACACGATGCGCTCGCCGGGCTGGGCGGCGACGGCGCGGCGGTAGTCGGTCTGCTTGCCGTCGGCGACATCGTCCTCCCAGCACTCGACGACGCGCGTCGCGCCGTGATCGAGGAAGATCGCATCGACAAAATTGGCATGCGCGATGAAGGCGTCGCGGTTGCCTTCGGGAACGGCGAGCACCAGACCATCGATGTAGGACATGACCGACCTCCTCCAGTGTTGGGGCGTTGAGCCCGCGCCCTTCATAGCCTATGCGCCCTGCGTGTTGTCCAGCCTCCCCAACCTGCTGACGCTCAGCCGCATCTTCGCGGTGCCGCTGCTCGTCGTGCTGATGTGGGCGCCGGGCTGGGGCGCGTGGCTGGCGGCGTTCGGGCTGTTCTGCATCGCCGGCGCGACCGATTATCTCGACGGCTATCTGGCGCGCGCGCGCGGCACGGTGTCGAAGCTCGGCGTCTTCCTCGATCCCGTCGCCGACAAGATCATGGTCGCCGCGACCATCGTCATGCTCGTGCACTCGGGCATCGTCCACGGCTGGTCGGTGATCGCCGCGCTGATCATCCTGCTCCGCGAGATCACCGTCTCGGGGCTGCGCGAGTATCTTGCGGGGCTGCAGGTGTCGCTGCCAGTCAGCCGCCTCGCCAAGTGGAAGACCGCATTTCAGATGATCGCGCTCGGCGCGCTGGTGCTGGCGGGGGCGACGTCGTGGGCACCGCTGACGTGGCTGCCCGCGATGCAGGTCGGCCTCGGCTGCCTGTGGCTCGCGGCGGGGCTCACGCTCGTTACCGGCTATGACTATCTGCGCGTCGGCCTGAAGCACATGGCGTGAGGCGATGACGCGGCTGCTGTATTTCGCGTGGGTGCGCGAGCGCGTCGGTGTCGCCGAGGAGGACATTGCGCTGCCCGCGACGCTGGTCACCGTCGACGACCTGCTCGACTGGCTCAGCGTCCGCTCGCCGGGGCACGCCGCCGCGCTCGCGGACCGCAGCGCGGTGCGCGTCGGGGTCGATCAGGACTTTGCGCGCGGCGACGCGGCAATCGCGGGGGCGACGGAGATCGCGATCTTCCCGCCGGTGACAGGGGGTGGCGATACTTTGCTCTCCGCTGAAGGGCGGGCGGTCCCATGATCGCCACCCGCGTCCAATCCGCGCCCTTCGACGCTGCCGCCGAGACTGTCGCGCTTGCCGCCGGACGCGCCGATATCGGCGCGCTCGTCACCTTTACCGGCCTCGTCCGCGACAATGCTTTAAGCCTCGAACATTATCCCGGCATGACCGAGCGCCGGCTTGCCGCCGTGGCGGCCGAAGCCGGGGCGCGTTGGCCGCTGCTCGGGGGCCTCGTCATTCACCGCTACGGCGAACTCGCGCCCGGCGACCCCATCGTCCTCGTCGCCATTGCCGCAGCGCATCGTGCGCCCGCCTTCGAGGCGGCAATTTTCGTCATGGACTGGCTCAAGACACGCGCGCCGTTCTGGAAGCGCGAGGACGGCAACTGGGTCGCAGCCAAGGCGAGCGACGACGAGGCGGCGGCGCGGTGGACGACGCCCCTGCCGCAAACCTGAGGGTCGGCCCGTGACGAAGACAGTTGCATCGAACGCGGCGCGCCTGTCCCGCCGTGCGCTGTTAGGCAGTGGCATCGCTCTTCTGAGCAGGCCCGCAGCTGCGGTGCCCGACCCGGTAGCGATCGTCGGCCGCATCGAGTTGGCGCGCGGGCGCGTCTGGCTCGACGTGACGATCGGCGGGCGCGGACCGTTCCGCTTCATTCTCGACACCGGGGCCGACGTCAGCGCGATCGACCCGGCTCTCGCGACGACGCTCGCGCTGTCCAGGGTCGGGCACCGACGGATGTCGGGCATCGGCGGTGTTGTCGACCTCGATTTCTATCAGGCGCGCGATGTCGTCTTCGGCGGCGGCGTACGCCAGGCGTCGGCGCTGTTCGGCGCCCTGATCACTGGGCAGGGTGCGGGCGAGGGGGCAGGACTGCTGGCGGCGGGCGTGTTCACGACGCGCGACAGCGACCTCGACTTCGCGCGCGGCGAATGGCGGTTGTACCCCGCCGGGCGGCCGGACCGCGACGGCTGGACCCGCCTCGCCTCGAGCATCTCGAGCCCGTCGGCGACATCGTCGACGAAAATCCGTGTGACGACGGCGCTCGATGGAAGCCGCTTCGACCTGCTCGCCGACACCGGCGCGCACAGCGACATGCTGCTGTTCCCCGGCACCGTCCGCCGCAGCGGGCTGTGGGACGACACGCGACCCTTCGCGCCCGAAGCGCTGCGCGGCATCGGCGGTACGGCGGAGCGGATCGGGCGGGTGGTGCGCGCCCGGCGGCTCGAAGTCGGCCCCTTCGTTTTCGACGCGCCGCTGGTGCGTTTGTACGACCCGAAAGATTTCCTGCCCGCGCAATTCGACGGGCTGCTCGGGCTGTCGGTGCTCGAACGTCTCAATCTGTCGACCGATGTCCGAGCGGCGAAGCTGTGGGCGCAGACCAACGACCGCCCCAAGCCACCCGAACGCTACAGCTATAGCGGCCTATGGCTCGACCGCCTGCCCGACAGCCGTGCGAAGATCGTGGCGCTCAGCCCCGCGAGCCCCGCCGCCGACGCCGGCCTGGCGCGCGGCGACGTGCTCGGCGGCGTCGAATGGCCGCAACTGCTCCGCCGCCTCGGCGGCCCACCGGGCAGCGTCGTTCCGATCACGGTCGAGACCCCTGCCGGACCATCGCCGCGAACGTTGACCTTGCGCGCCTTTCTGTAGCGGTCGCGACGGCTGGCCGCGATGGCCCGCGCGTGCCATGTTCGCCCCAGGGTTCGGGGAGCAGACGATGGCCGTGACGCAGTTGATCTATACGTCGCAGCCGTTCGGCTTCGACGATGCGATGCTGCGCGGCATCTTGTCGGCGGCACGGCGCAACAACCCGCGCAGCGGCATCACGGGCGCGCTGGTCTGCCGCCACGATATCTATCTCCAGCTGCTCGAAGGCGAAGCGGCGGCGGTCGAGGAACTTTACGCTCGCATCGTCCCCGACGACCGCCACCTCGAACCCCTCTGCCTGTGGTCGGGCGAAGTCGCGGCGCGCCAGTTCCCAGCTTGGGCGATGCGCGACGACCCTGCGCGCTCGTGGTTGTGGACCCCCGCCGAGGTCGCGAAGGGGGCGGCGCGCCACGCCTCCCAGGACACCGTCCGCGCCATCTTCGCGCGCGTCGCGGCGGAAGTGGATGTTGCGCCTCTCGTTTGCGCGCACGGCTTAATAGCTTAGACTGTCGCCGTACCGCCTGGGGAGGCACCGTGTGAGCGACCATTACGACCATGTCATCGTCGGCGGCGGCAGCGCGGGTTGCGTGCTCGCCAACCGCCTGTCGGCCGATCCGGCGCGGCGCGTGCTGCTGCTGGAGGCGGGCGGCGACCATAATGCGACGATGATCGACATGCCCGGCGGCTTGAGCGCGATCATCCCGCCCGAGAAGGCGTCGCCCTACGACTGGAGCTTCTGGACGGTACCGCAGTCCGAAATGGGCGGGCGCGCGATGTACTGGCCGCGTGGGCGCGTCCTCGGCGGCAGCTCGTCGATCAATGGCATGGTCTATATTCGCGGCCACAGCAGCGACTACGACCGTTGGGCGCAGCTCGGGCTGACCGGCTGGGGCTGGGCCGACGTGCTGCCTTATTTCCGCCGCGCCGAGCACAGCGAACGCGGCGGCGACGACTTCCATGGGCAGGGCGGCCCGCTCCACACCTCGAACCGCTGCCTGCCGCACATCCTCAACGAAGTCTTCATCGAGGCGGCGGTCGAGGCGGGGTATGCGCGCACCGCCGACTTCAATGGCCCGCAGTTCGAAGGCGCGGGGATGTACGATTCGACGATCAAAGGCGGCAGCCGCTGGTCGGCGGCGCGCGCCTATCTCGATCCGGCGAAGGGTCGCCGAAATCTGGAAATCCGCACCGGCGTGCAGGTCGACCGCGTCACCTTTGCGGGGCATACGGCGACGGGCGTCGCCTATACGCGCGGCGGCAAGGCCGAGACGGTGGCGGCGCGCGAGGTCATCCTGTGCGGCGGCGCGGTCGCCTCGCCGCAGCTGCTGATGCTGTCGGGCGTCGGTCCCAGCGCGCACCTCAGGGATCAGGGCATTGCCGTCGTCCACGACGCCCCCGACGTGGGCGGCAACCTGCAAGACCATCTCGACATGATCGTCCAGTACGCCTGCACCGCGCCGATCACCCTCAACAGCAACGCATTCTTCCACAAAAAGCTGATCGCACTCCTCAACTGGCGCTTCAAGAAGGGTGGTACGGCAAGCTACATGCCGACGCCCGCCGGTGCGTTCCTGTCGACGCGCGAGGGGTTGGCGGCACCCGACGTCCAGCTGCACTTCATGCCGGTGCGCGGGCGCGCCCACGGTGCGGGGACCTTCACCGCCGAGCACGGCTATCAGATGCACGTCTGCCAGCTCCGCCCCGAAAGCCGTGGCACGATCCGGCTGGCAGCGCCGCACGCCGCGACGCCGCCGCTGATCGATCCGCGCTATCTGACCGCACGCGAGGATGTCGAGACGCTGACGGCGGGTGTCCACATCGCCCGCGCCATCGGCGGCGCGCCCGCGTTCGCGCCGTATCGCGGCGAGGAGCTGTGGCCGACCGCCGCCGTCGCCGCCGACCCCGACGCGCTACTGAGTGCGATGCGGCAATGGGGCGAGACGATCTATCACCCCGTCGGCACGTGCCGCATGGGCGTCGACACGGGCGCGGTCGTCGACGGCGCGTGCCGTGTCAACGGCGTCGCGGGCCTGCGCGTCGTCGACGCCAGCGTCATGCCTTATCTGGTCAGCGGCAACACCAACGCGCCGACGATCATGATCGCCGAGAAGGTCAGCGACGTGATCTTGGGCGAGGCGCGGCAGGCGCTCGCGGCTTAGGCGGCGATGTCGACCAGCTCGACGCGCGCGACTTTGCCGACCGCCGCCAGCGCCGCCTCGAGTTGCGCCAGCGGCGAGCGGTGGCGCAGGTCGAGCAACCGGTCGATCTGGCGCGGGTCGACCGCCAGCGCGCGCGCCAGATCGGCCTTGCGCCACCCCCGCGCGCGCATCGCCCGATAGATGCCGACTTTCATTGAGCCGAGCAGCGTCGGTGAGACCGTCGGGCGACCATTGGCGGGCGACGGCTTAGGAATATCCTCGCGACAGTCCATCATTGCCATGAACATGGTTTCAAGCGCATCGACCGCGCGGGCCAAGGCGTCTTCCTCGTCGTCGCCGAAGGTAATTGCGCCCGGCACATCGGGGAACGTCACGAGGACCGTCCCCTCGTCGGGTTCCAGCGTGACCGGATAAAGCATATTGCTTTGCATCAATCGATCCCAAGTTCTTTCTTGATACCCGCCATCAGGCCCGTCTTGAGTTGCTTCGCGCCGCCATGCATCGGCAGCGTAGCTTTCCGCCCGTCGCGGTAGACCGTGACGTGTCCACCCTTGCCTTGGCTCACCTCGAAGGTGCATCCCTGCGCGGCCAGCCAACGACGGAACTGGTTGCTGTTCACGACCTCTCCATAGACAGGAATGTCCATGATCGCAAGCGACGCTCAATGACCGTCACCCCCTTCGCCGTCCCCGTTAACGAGGCCGAAGCCGTGTGGGTGCGCGAGCGCGTCGCCGCCTATCGCTTCTTCGAGGAGCCCGAGGGGTCGGGATGGAAGCATGGGGCCAACCGGGCCTATATGGAGCGGCTGCGGACCTATTGGCTCGACACCTACGATTGGCCCGCCGCCGCCGCGCATATCGGTCGCCTGCCGCACGTGCTGGTCGAGGTCGAGCCGGGGTTCCGCCTCCACGCGCTGCACCGCCGTTCGTCGCGTCCCGACGCGCGCCCCTTGCTCACCGCGCACGGCTGGCCGGGATCGGTCCTCGAGTTCCACGCCGTCGTCGAGCGCCTTGCAGAACCCGAATTGCCGGATCAGCCGGCCTTCCATGTCGTCGCGCCGTCGTTGCCCGGCTATGCCTGGTCCGACCGGCCGTCGGACATGTGGGGGCCGCGCCGCATCGCCGGGCTCTACGACGCGCTGATGCCCGCACTCGGCTATGAGCGCTATCTGTATCAGGGCGGCGACTGGGGCTGCGTCATCGGCGGGTGGCTGGGCCTCGACAGCACCCGCCTCGACGGGCTGCATCTCAGCGGCTTCGGCCTGCGCCCCGCCAACATGAGCCCCGAGACGCCCGAAGATGTCGCGTGGCTGCAGAAGGCCGTCGCCATTCGCGACCGCGAGACCGGCTATCTCCAGCTCCAGGGCACCAAGCCGCAAAGCCTCGGTTTCGCGATGATGGACTCGCCGATGGGCGTCGCGGCGTGGTTCTGCGAGAAGTTCGTCGGCTGGTCCGACACCGACGGTAAGGTCACCGACCCGCCCTATCCGATGGATTGGCTGCTGACCAACATCATGATCTATTTGACGACGCGCAGCTTCGCGACGGCGACGTGGATCTATCGCGGCATGATGCTCGAAGGCGGCTTCGCGATTCCTGACGGGCGACGCGTCGAAGTACCGACGGGCGTCGCGGCGTTCCCCTACGATCTCCTCGCCTTTCCGGCGCGCCGCATCGTCGAGCGTGGCTATAATGTCGTCCACTGGACCGACATGCCGCGCGGCGGGCATTTCGCCAGCCTCGAGGAGCCCGAGCTGTTCCTCGGCGACGCCCGCAAATTCTTCGCCGCGCTTTGACCGCATGGAGTGGCGCGTCGAGCCCGGGCTGACGCCGTACCCGCACGCCGTCGCCGCGATGGAGGCGCGCGCCGACGCGATCCGGGCCGGCGAAGCGGACGAGTTGATCTGGCTCGTCGAGCACCCGCCGCTCTACACGTCGGGAACCAGCGCCGCCGCCGCCGAGCTGCTCGATCCGCGCGGCCTGCCGGTGTTCGCCAGCGGGCGCGGCGGGCGGTACACTTATCACGGCCCCGGCCAGCGCGTCGTCTATGTCATGGCGGACCTCGACCGCCGGGGCCGCGACCTGCGCGCCTATGTCGCCGCGCTCGAAGCCTGGGTCGTCGCCGCGCTCGACCGGCTCGGGGTCGCCGCGTTCACCGCCCCTGGGCGCATCGGGGTGTGGGTCGCGACACCGGCGGGCGACGCGAAAATCGGTGCGATCGGCATCCGCGTCCGCCGCTGGGTGAGCTTTCACGGCCTGTCGATCAACGTCGCGCCCGACCTCGCGCATTTCGCGGGCATCGTGCCGTGCGGCCTCGAAGGTTTCGCGGTCACCAGCCTCGCGGCGCTCGGGGTCGAGGCAGACATGGCCGCGCTCGATGCGGCGCTCGCGGCGACGTTATCGCCGCTGTTGCAGGCCCGACACGCGACTGAAACGGATGTTGCAATCGCGCTTGAGGGCGACACGGAATCTGCTAATGTCCACTCCGGTTAGGGGATAAGGGCTGAACCGAAACCGACGCCATCACGCTCGATCAAGCAACAAAGGACATTGAAATGGCTGACCTCCTCATGAAGCTGAAGACCGTTACCCTCGTCGCCGGCGTCGGCCTCCTCGTCGTCGCATGCGGCGAGAAGAAGGCCGAGACGACCACCACCGACACGACGACCGCGACGACCACCGACACGACGACGCCGCCCGCCGCCGATGCGATGGCGACGCCGCCCGCCGCGACCGACACGACGTCGACCGATGCGATGGCGACGCCGCCCGCCGCTGGTGCCACCGATGCGATGGCCCCCGCTGCTCCGGCCGCGACCGATGCCACCACCACGACGACGACGACCGAAGAAAAGAAGTAAGCTTCGGTCCGGTTCGTCCGGGCATGCGAATGGGAAGGGCCGCCGCTTGGCGGCCCTTCTTTTTTGTGCGAGCTACACCCGTCAACCTTGGGAGAATGAGATGAGCCTCGAAGCAATCACCGAGCAGATGCGGACCCGCGTCGGCACCAGCGCCAACCTTAAGAAATCGGTCAAGTTCGACTTCGGCGACGACGGCGCGGTCCGTATCGACGATACCGTGTCGCCCGCCGTCGTCGATAATCAGAATATACCCACCGATTGCACGGTAAAGGTCTCGATGGCCGACTTCACCGACATGGCAACGGGCAAGCAGAACCCGCAAATGGCCTTCATGATGGGCAAGCTCAAGGTCGAGGGCGACATGTCGGTCGCGATGCAGCTCGGCAGCATCCTCGGCTGACGCACCCCTAGCGGCGCGGCGCGCCGCCGGTTATGCCGGGCCACCGCCTGGTTTGACCGGCGGTGTCCGAGGAGTATCGATGTTCCGTTCGCTGTTAGTGCTGACCGCCGCTTTGGGCACCCTCGCGTCGGGTGCCACCGATGCCAAGCCCGCGCGCAAGGCGCCACGCCCCGCCGCGAGCAAGCCGAAGCCGGTCGAACAGGCCGTGCCTGCAACCCGCTCGATACCGGGCATCCTCGTACCGCGCGGCGTCGTCATGCGCCCGATGACGGCGGCGGAGGCCGAGGCCAATGCGGTGTGGAACCTGCGTGCCGGGCTCAACGTCGCCGCGCTGCAATGCCAGTTCTCGCCGTTTCTCGCGACTGTCCGCAGCTATAACGACCTGCTCAGGCATCATTCGGTCGAACTTGCTGCCGCGCAGGCGACGCTGCAGGCACATTTCCGGCGTTACGACGGTGCCAAGGGCCTCAACAGCTTCGACCAGTTCACGACCAAGACCTACAACAGCTATTCGACGCTCGACGCGCAATATGCGTTTTGCGAGGCGGCGGCGCTCGCCGGGCGTGGCGCGCTCGCGGTGGCGAAGGGCAATCTCGGTCGCTACGCCCTCGCCCAGATCGGCGTGCTGCGGTCGTCGCTGACGCCGGCCCCGCTGTCGCCGACGCTGTTGCTGATCGACGCCCAGCCGTTGCCGCTGCCGGTGTTCGAATAAGACACCGGACCGGCTGGCCGCCGAAGCGCGCCAAGCCTGCCGGGCCCGTCATCCCGGCGGACGCCGGGAGCTATCTGCGCGCGCGCGGTGGTTCCCGACGACAGGGGTTGCAACACCCCGCGCCGCTCGACCCCCGGCACGACCACCGCATCACCGACATGGCAAAAGGGCCGCCCTTGCGGGCGGCCCTTCGCATTTCGGTCCTGAGACCCGCGTCTTACTGCGGGGTGCAGGGATAGGCGGGAGCAGCGGCGGCACCACCGAAGGTGATCTCGACGCGGCGGTTCTGCGGCTCGCGGACACCATCTGCGGTGTCGACCAGCGGACGGCTCTCACCGAACGCCTCGGTCGTCGTCACACCGTCGGGGACGCCCTTGGTCACCAGGTAGGCCTTGACCGCATCGGCGCGGCGCTGCGACAGCCCGACGTTATAGGCATCGCTGCCCGACTTGTCGGCGTGGCCCGCGAGCACGACGCTCGTCTGGCCGGTCGCGGCGTACTGCTCGGCGGCGCGATCGAGGATCGCCTGCGCTTCGGCGGTGACGATCGACTTGTCCCAATCGAAGAAGACGAGGAACGGTCCGGGCGTCACGGCTGCGGGCGGGCACGCCGGGAGCGGCGGCGGCGGCGGCGGCGGCGGGGGCGGCGGGGGCGGCGGCGGCGGGGCCGCGTCTTCGCCGAAGTTGTAGGTCAGGCCCGCGAGCAGCGAGTGGCTGCGGAAGCGCGAGTCGGCCTGCAGACCGTTCTTGGTGAAGGTCCGCACGCTGTCCTCGGTGAACATGCGATACTTAATCGACGCATCGACATGCGGCGACAGCGGCAGGCGGACACCCGCGAGGATCTGGTAGGCGAAGCCCGTGTCGCTGTCGTCGAGGAAGTCCGCGCCGAACTTGGCGAGCTGCAGCGTGTGGAGCTTGACGCGCGCCACACCGACACCGCCGCCGAGGAAGGCGCTGAGGCCGCCGTCCTTGCCGCCGAAGTCGAACATGCCGTTGAGCATGAACGCCAGCACGCGGCTGTTGCCGTCGGCGCTCTGGAACTTGCCGGTCGTCGGCGTTCCGACGACACCGTTGGCCTGCACGATCGGCACGCCCGCCTGGAGAATCTGCACCGAGTTGAGGTTGGCGTCGCGGTACGACACCTCGAACTCCGAGCGGAACACGCCGAAGTCGTAACCGATATTGCCGCCGACGTCGTAGCCATACTCATGGTTGAGCTGGATCGCGTCGTTGGTCGTCGCGGTGCCCGCGGCGTTGCGAATGTCGAACTTGGTGTCCTCGACGATCATCGCGCCGGCGTCGACGCCGATGTAGAACGACCCGTCTTTCGCGAACGCCGGAGTGGCGAGCGCTGTGGTGGCAAGTGCCAACGCCACGGCAAATTTCCGCATGTTGTTCCCCTTCAATAGGTGCGTGCTTCTCTCGAAGCGCACCTAACGCTCTAACTCACGGCCTATACCCGCGCAAGCCGTGAATAAGCCTGCGTGTTGCCCAGAAACAACAAGTGAGCGCTAAGTAGAGTTGCGATGGCTCGAACATCAGCCGACGAGTCCAAGACCGCGCAGTCCGGCGAGCAACTCCGCCAGCCGCGCGCGTGCCTCGATGTCGACGACCGTGCCGCCGCTCGGCGCTGCGACGGCGGCGGGGACGCCCTGCAGCAGCAGCCGCGCGCCGACGCGCAGTCCCGCGACCGGCCAACCATCGCTGCGCCACCCGGCGGCGGTGAAGACCGCAAAGCACGCGGCGTCGCGCAGCCAGGCGATGCACCCCTCGCGCGGGACCGCGTATCGCCAGCTGCCGCTGCCGTAGCTGGCGATCTGCCCCGCCCGTCCGCTCCACGCCCCGGTCGCGCCGCTCGCGACGATCCACGCCTGGCCCGCGACGGGCGCGGCGGGCGGCACGCCGAGGCCCAGCGTCTCCACCGCGAGATGGAGCAGCGTGTCGATCTCGCCGAGTGCCTCGTTATGGGAAATCTCCTTCTGCGCCTGGCCCGCCTGCAGCAGCGGCAGGGCGTAGCGGTCGGTGGTCTCGGGCATCGCCGGGTCTCCTTCGGAACTGGTCAGGTCAGGACGAAACTGCGGCGCGCCGTGCCGCTCGCGCCGACCGCCTCGCTCAGTTGCGCGACGGCGAGTTCGACGGTCGCGCCCGGCGCGATGCCGTCGGCGGCGCGTTCGGCGGCGGTGTAGCGCCACGACGACACCGAAACTTCATTCTCGCGCAGCGTGACGCCCGCGACGCTCAGCGCGACCAGGTACGCCTCGCGCGCCTCGCCGAGCGGCGCGTCGACGCCGTCGAGCCATGCAAAGCCGCTGCGGCTGCGGCGCACCCAGGTGAAGACCCCGTCACCGCCGTCGCGCGCGTGTCTCAGGAACACCGGCGCGAGCGGGCGCAGCGCCGCGCCGCCGACGGGCGCGAGGCTCGCCGCTCCCGCTGCGGCGCTGTCGCCGCTGCCCATCGCGCGCACGCGTACCGTCCGGCCGAGCGCCTCGCTGCCGGGTTCGAGCGCCAGCAGACGCGTCGCGTCGAGCAGCACGAAGCGGCTCCCCGCCGGATGTGCCGCGACGCTGCTGCCCCGCCGCCCGCGCAGCAGCGTGCTCAGCCGAAAGCGCCCGTCGCCGAGGGCCACGACATCGGCAAACTGCACGATCTCGTCGCCGATCGCCGCGACGTTCGCCCCCGCCAGCACCGCCGCCTCGCTGTGGCCTTCGAGCCACATCGCGCGGTTGAGCACGACGACCTCGACCGCATTGAGCCGGTCCCAACGCGTCGCGTCGCCCGCCGCCAGCGGCGTCGCCGCGACCCCCATGATGCTCGGCGCGTCGATAATGCCGACCTCGACATAGCTCTCGCCGCCGTCGAGGCTGAGCGCGACGCCGCAGCGCCGCCATCCCGGCGACGCGCCGGCGGCGGCGACATGCAGGCGCGGTCCGTCGGCGAGCGCGCCCGCCAGCGGCGGCAGGTCGAGCACCGCGAGCGTCGTCGCGCCGGGGGCCGCGTCGCCAAAGTCATGCGCCCGTCCCGCATCGGCGGCGGCAACCCCGGGCACCGTGGCGACGCGCTCGACGGTCAGCTCGCTCGCGAACCCCGCGAAGGTCCAGCGCCGCACGCGCCACGTGCCGGGCAGGCCGGGCCGCGTCACGCTCGCCCCGGCGCGCACGCCAAGGCCGCGCACGGGCAGATGCAGCGTCGCGCTCGACCGTGCCGCCGCCCGGCGGGTCAGCATCGCCTGCGCCAGCGCCTTCGCCGCGACGGCGTCGAGCGCCAGTGCGACCTCGACCTGCGCCGTTCGACCGAGCCCCGCGCGTCGCGCCGCACGCTGGAGCCCGGGCTGGAAATCGCGCGCCGGGTCGGCAAAGCCAAGCGCGACCGCATCGTCGAGCGTGTCGGCGGCGGCGCGCACCACCTGCCGCCGCGCGTGCGGGTCGGTGCCGTCGGCGCTGCTGCCGAGATCGCCTGCCGCCAGCGCGACGGGTGCCGCCGACCCGGCGCGCAAGGTCGGCGCGCCACCGTCGTCGCCAACGCTGAGGTCGAACGGCGCGACGAGCGGCTCCAATTGCGCGCGCACGCTCCCGGCGCGCGCCGCCGCGAAGCCGGTGATCCGGCCGAACGTGCCCGCGATCGCCGCGTCTTTCCCGCACAGATCGGCGATGGCGAGGCCCGCATCGATGCGGCCACCGTCCTCGTCGTCGCCCGTGTCGGCCAGCACTTCGAAGGTCAGGTTCGGAATGCGGTTGCCGTAGTCGCCGAGCGCCAGATCCTCGAACAACGCATAGGCTATCCCCCGATACGCGGGGGTCGCGCGCGCCCCTTCGGCCGCCACGATCAGCGGGTCGGCTGGCTGGCCGTCGCTGCCGGGGTGGACGCGCAGCGTTGCGGGCGCGAGCCACGCGCCATCGCCATCGCGCAGCAGCTTGCCGTCGGCCCAGATGCGCGCCACCGACACGATCCGGCGCGCCGACAGCGCCACCGCGAACGATGCCGAATAGCTGTAGCTCGTCGTGCGCGCGCCGCCGCGCTTGCCGCCGCCCGAGGTCGAGGCGTGCTCGGCGATGCCGCTCGTCCAGATCAGATTGCCCGCGACGCGCATCCGGCCATAGAGGCGCGGCAGCGGCTCGCCATACGCCGAACTCTGCACCGCGAGGTTCGACAGCCGCGCGCCCTCGCGCGTCCTGCCGCCGCCGAACACCGCGCGGTCGACAGCGCCGCCGAGAAA
>CAXTSL010000041.1:0-24657 GCA_964246975.1 uncultured Sphingomonadaceae bacterium | reverse complement strand
GCTGTCCCCGATGGGTACGAGGCGTTGCCTGCCGCCCTTGCCGGTCAGGATGGCGTGACCGCGCCCGGGCTGGATCGCGTGGCGCGGCAGGCCGACGAGTTCGCTGGCGCGCAGCCCCGCGCCGTAGAGCAGCTCGACCAGCGCGGCGAGGCGCAGCGTCGCGGGACTCGGATCGGCGGCGAGCCGTTCGGCGAGCACGGCGAACAATCGCGCGACATCGCCCTCGGCGAGGCTCTTGGGCAGCGGCCGCGCCGGGGCGGGGGCGTCGACGCCGTCGGCGGGGTTGTCGGCGCGGTGCCCCTCGGCGGCGAGGAACGCGAAAAAGCGGCGCAGCGCCGACCCCTTGCGCGCCACGCTGGCACGCGCGAGGTGGCCCCATGTCGCGAACAGCCGTGCCAGGTCGGCAGGGGTCGCGGCGGCGAGATTGCCACCCAGCGCCGCGCTCGCCAGCCGCAGGTCGCGGCCATAGGCGAGGATGGTGTTGCGCGCCGCACCCTGCTCGGCGGCGAGCATGTCGAGGTACAGGGCGATGGCGCGCGCGTCGGGGAGGGGGCGTGTCACCGCTGGGGTTCAAAATGTTCCACGTGGAACATTCTTGGGGTTAAGGACGGGGAAGGCCCCGTCACCCCCGCGTCACCGCTTCGGCGACGAGCAGCCGCGCCTCGTGCGCGCGCCCCGTCGCGACGTACGCCGCGACGATCGCGCCGAAGTGCGCCGGAGGGACCGCCGTCCAGTCGCACTGCAGCGCCGTCGCCGCCAGCACCGCGACCTCGCCGCCGCTGCGCCGCACCGCCGCGTCGCGGATCGCCGCGACCCAGGCATTGGCGGGGGTCGCGACGCCGAGGTCGTCGCGAAACCCCTGCCAGTCGCTGCCGCCCGCGCGCCCCAACCCCGCCAGCCCGGCGAGCAGCAACGCCGCGCGGTGGTCGCCTTTCGCGGTGCCCTGCCACGCCTTGAACAGCGCCGGACTGACGGGCACCGCGCCACCCGCCGCGAGCAGGCCCCAGACCTTCGCCTTCGCAGTGTCGTCGCCCGCCACCGCCGCCCACCAGCGCAACGCCTCGCGCTCGAGCCCGACGCTGAGCAGCGCCGCGACGAGGTCGGGGGCGTCGGCGGCGAGGCTGGCCTCGGGGGCGATGCGCGCGGCGGGCAGCGCCGTCTCGATCAGCGCGGCATACAGCAGACGCGGATCGCCCGAGCCGCGCGCCTGGCGGATGTCGCGCAGTGCGGCAAGCCGCGCCGAGGCGCGCGTCGCGGCGAAGGCGGTCGCGAGCGGCGCGGCGGGCGAGGACGCGAGCGCATCGCCGTCGAGGCCGACGCTCGACGCGGCGATCGTCGAGACCATCTCGCGCGCCGACGCGATGCCGAGCGCCGCTGCGGGCATCAGCGCCGCAAGCCGCGCCGTCGCGCCGATGCCCGGCGCGCGCAGCACCCAGCCGCTCTGCGCGACGCCTAGCCCCGCGAGCCGCGCGTCGGGCACGCGCACCCCCGCCGCGACCGCGACGCCGAAGCGATAGGGAGTCAGCCTGGGGGCCTCGTCCCAGTCGATGTTCGCGGCGCGGCCCGCCCCGCCCGACACGGTGGCGACGCGCTCGGCAAGCTGGATGTCGAAGGGATCGACCGTATCGCCGTCGCGCAGCCGGTCGAAGACCCCCGCCGAGGTCAGGTCGTCGGCGGTCATCGCGCCGCACATGCCGCTCGCGAGCTTCCACAGCGGGTCGCGCGACACCGCGACGGCGTTGGGGGCGAGAGGGCACAGCCCCGACAGGTCGGCGGCGGCGAGGTGCGCCTGCCCCGCGACGCGGTACAGCGCGGGCGAATAGCGGTCGACGGGCACCGCGTCGGTGAGCGCCACCGCGCCGTCGGCCTCGCCCATCCGCAGCAGCAGCGCGGCGCGCGCCGCAATCCAGTCGGCGGGCGCAAGGCCCTTCGGCGCGCTGGTCTGGCTGAGCAGCGCGCGGCGCAGCACGATATGCACCCAGCGCGACGCCAGCGGCGCGCGGATGCGGTTGACGAGGCCGGCGACGAAGCGCCCGTCGGCGGTGGCGAACAGGTCCACGCCATAGCCGCCCATCGCCGCGGTCAGCGGTCCGGCGACGTCGATCGCCGCGCCGGTCGCCTGCGGCAGGTCGAAGGGGTCGATCGCGGCGTCGGCGTCGGTCGCGGCGGCATCGGCGGTCGTCGCGGCTCCGGCGGGCGGCGGCGGTGCGACGACGGGCGGCGGCGCGACCGTCGGCGGCGCGGCGTCGGGGCCGAAGCCTTCGGGCAGGATCGAGCGCGGCGCAGTGACGGGCGGCGGCGGTGCCGCTGCCGGGGCGGGGGGATCGGCCGGCGGCGTCTGGCCCGTCACCGGCCACGCGACCGCCACCGCCGCCGCGACGACGCCTGCCGCGAAGGGCGCGCTAAAGCGCGGCGGGCGCATCCGGCAGGACCTTCTCGACATGGCTCATCGGCGGTTCGAGGTCGGTGTTGGCAAGGATCACCATGCCGCCGACGACGAGCAGGATGACGACGATGAAAATCCAGAAGCCCGCACTGCGCATCGTTTTCCCATCGTCCGGTCGTTGCGTTGCCGCGCGCCGTGCTTGGCGTGCGCCTCGCGCGGTGTATAGCGCGAACGTCATGGAGTGCGATGCCAAAAAGCCCGATGCGACGCGCCCGGCGCGGTCGCGCCGCGCGCGCGGCTCGGCGCAGGGTACGGCGCGGACGATCGTCCTCGTCGGGCTGATGGGAGCGGGCAAGTCGACCGTCGGGCGGCGTCTCGCGAGCCGTCTCGGGCTGCCGTTCGTCGACGCCGACGCCGAGATCGAGCGCGCCGCAGGGCTCGGCATCCCCGAAATCTTCGAACGCTACGGCGAGGCGCATTTCCGCGACGGCGAGCGGCGCGTCATCGCGCGGCTGATCGACGGGACGCCCAAGGTGCTCGCGACCGGCGGCGGCGCGTTCATCAACGACGCAACCCGCGCGCTGATCCTCGCGCGCGCCGTCGCGGCGTGGCTCGACGCCGATCTCGCGACACTCGTCGAACGCGTCGCGCGGCGCAGCACGCGCCCGCTGCTCACCGGCCGCGACCCGCACGAGGTGCTCGCCGAACTCGCCCGCGTCCGCAATCCGATCTATGCCGAGGCCCCGATCCGCATTTCGTCGAAGCCGTCGCCGCACGACACCACCGTCGCGGCGATCGTCGCGGCGCTGGCGCGACACGACGCGGCGGCTTCGTCGCCGGCGGCTGCGGCGGGGGCGTCGCCGCGATGATCACCGTCGACGTGCCGCTCGGCGACCGCAGCTACGACATCCACATCGGCAGCGGCTTGCTGGCGCAGGCCGGCGCGCTGATCCGCCTGCTGACGGGCAACGCGCGCGTCGCGGTGGTCAGCGATGCCAATGTCGCGCCGCTGTATCTCGAGGCGTTGCGCGCCAGCCTCGCCGCTGCCGGACTCGAGATGGTCGAGATCGTCGTCGCGGCGGGCGAGGCGAGCAAGGACTGGGCGACGCTGCAGCACGTCGTCGAGACGCTGCTGGACCTCGGCGTCGAGCGCGGCGACGCGGTGGTGGCGCTTGGCGGCGGCGTGGTCGGCGACCTGACGGGCTTCGCCTGCGCGATCCTCAGGCGCGGCTGCGGCTTCGTCCAGATCCCGACGACGCTGCTCGCGCAGGTCGATTCGGCGGTCGGCGGCAAGACCGCGATCAACGCTCACGCCGGCAAGAACCTCGTCGGCGCCTTCCATCAGCCGCGCCTCGTCGTCGTCGACCCCGACTGTCTGCGGACGCTGCCCGACCGCGAGTTGCGCGCGGGCTATGCCGAGGTCGTCAAGTACGGCCTGATCGACGATGCGGGTTTCTTCGACTGGTGCGAGGCCAACGCCCCGGCGCTGCTGGCCCGCGACGCGCGTGCGCTGGCCGAGGCCATCGCGGTGAGCTGCCGCGCCAAGGCCGCGACCGTCGCCGCCGACGAGCACGAGACCGGTGGTGTGCGCGCGCTGCTCAACCTCGGCCATACGTTCGGCCACGCGCTCGAGGCCGAGGCGGGGTTTTCCGAGCGGCTGCTGCACGGCGAGGCGGTGAGCATCGGCATGGCGCTGGCGTTCGCGTTCTCGGCCGAACAGGGACTGTGCAGCGCGGCGCACGCGGCGCGGGTGCGCGCCCACCTCGACGCGGTCGGCCTGCCTGTCGATCCGGGCCATGCCGGAGCGACCAGCGCCGCGCGCCTCGTCGCGCACATGCGCCAGGACAAGAAGATGGCGGCGGGCGCGCTGTCGTTCATCCTCGCGCGCGGCATCGGGCAGGCGTTCGTGGCGCAGGGCGTCGATCTCGCGGCGGTCGAGGCGTTTCTCGATGGGGCGCTGGCGGCTTCGGTCTAGTCGGTTCGCTATCCTCCGTCGTCATGCTGGCGAACGCCAGCATCCATCGCGCTGCGAACCCCGAATTACGCGTTCGCACCACTCTGGATGCTGGCGTTCGCCAGCATGACGGATTTGAGAATTGCGCAGACGCCTTCTAGAACTTCTGCCCGAACCTGACCCCGAAGCTGCGCGGGGTCGTCACCACGCGGTAGGTCTGGCTGCCGCACACCGTCTCGATGCACTCGGCATAGCGGGTGATGTCGCCGCGCTTGTCGAACAGGTTCTTGATATAGACTTCGAAGGTCAGGCTGTCTTTCGCCGCGCCCGCCGTCAGGTCGACGTTGGCATAGGCGTTCTGCCGCCCGATGATGACGCGTTCGATGCTGCGCAGGTCGGTCCAGCTGCGCGTCTGAAAGGTCGCCGCCGCCTGGACGTGCGCGTCGAACGCCCCGACCGCGAAATTATAGCGTGCGATGACGTTGCCCTTGAACTTCGGCGTCACCGGCAATTCCTGGCCCTTGGGGGCGAGCACCTTGTTGCCGGCGGGCAGCGTGCACGCGGCATTGGCCCCCAGCCCGTTGGCGCAATAATTGGTCGTCAGCTGCGCGTCGACATAGGTCGCCGAAGCGGCGAGGCTGAAGCCGCCCGCGACCTGATAGCGGATGTCGCCCTCGACGCCGCGAATGCGCGCATTGCCGGCGTTGCTGATGACGGTCAGGCCATTCTGCCCGAGCGCCGCGAGCTGGACGCCCTTCCAGTTCTCCTGGAAGATCGTCGCATTGAGCGTCAGGCGGCGGTCGAGGAACGTGTTTTTGCTGCCGATCTCGTAGTTGGTCAGGAAATCGGCGTCGTAGGCGCTGCCGCGCCGGTTGATGCCGCCGGGGCGGAAGCCGCGCGACACCGTACCGTACAGCAGATGGTCTGCATCGAACTTGTAGGTCGCGTTGGCGCGGTAGGTGAAGCCGGTATCCTTGGCGCGCGCCGGTTGCGCCTGGCCGTTGTTGAGGATCGCCTTGAGGTTGCTGTCGGTGAGCAGCAGGCTGGTGCACGGGCTGCCCGCGACGACGGCGGGGGCCTGACAGCGCTTCTGCCCCGACGAGCCGATGCCATTGCCCCCCGTCGGGCCATAGCCGAAGAAGCCGATCAGCGTGTTGTCGTACTTGTAGTAGCGCCCGCCGCCGGTCAGCGTCAGCTTGTCGAAGATATCGAACTCGGCCTGGCCGAACACCGCATAGTCGCGGTCGACGCGGATCTGCTTGGTCAGCCAGTAATCGTCGACGGTGCCGGTCACCTGGTCGAGGTCGCTGAGCCCGTCGATGACGTAGTTCTGCTCGATATTATGCTCCTGGCGCTGATAGAAGACGCCGGCGATCATGCGGAAGCGCTTGTCGCTCGGGCTCGCGATGCGGAACTCCTGGCTGAGCTTCTTGAAGCGGTCGTGGCCGTTGATGTGCTGCGACGGGTTGATGAAATTGCCCGCGTTGTCGCGGATATAGCTGCCATAGCCGCAGCACTGGTCGTAGAAGAAGCTGTAGTCGGTATAGTCCTGCTGGGTGTCGACGGCGCGCTGCAGGAAGGCTCCGGCATAGGTCAGGTCGAAGTCGGCGACCTTGCCGGTGATCGTCAGCGCCGCCTGGTACCATTTGTCCTTGGCGCCTTCGGGGTAGAAATGCGTCACCTTGAGGTCGCCGACCTTGGGGTCGAAGGCGAAGATGCCGCCCGACTTCTGCACCTGCGCCATGATCGCCGGGGTGACGGTCCAGTTGTCGTCGAGGTCAATGCCGAGCTGCGCGCGCGCGCCATAGGTATCGACGTCGTTGTAGTTCTTCTCGGCGCGCGCGAAGTTGTTGATCGTCACGCCCGAGGTCGGATAGCGCCGCGTGCCGCGGACATTGTCGATATAGCCGCCGTCGTGGTCGTACCAGCCGACGACGCGCAGCGCCGCCTTCGCCAACAGCGGCACGTTGACATAGCCCTCGACCGAGCCGCCGAACGCGCCGTGGTCGATGTAATTGGCTTCGAGGTCATAGCTCGCGCTGAACTTCGTCGGGTCGGGCTTGTTGGTGATGATGCGGATCGTCCCCGCCTCGCTCGACGCGCCGAACAAGGTGCCCTGCGGACCCGCGAGCGCCTCGACGCGCGCGATGTCGTAGACGTGGATGTCGAGCGCGCCCTGGATCGTCGTGATCGGCTGCTCGTCGAGATAGATGCCGACCGACGGCTGCGGCCCCGAGTGGTTGCCGTCGCCGCCGCTGGCGACGCCGCGGAAATAGACCTGGGCGAAGCCCGGACCGCCCGACTGGAACGACACCGACGGCAGGAACTTGGCGTAGTCGTTGAAATTGTCGATCTGCAGCTCGTCGAGCTTTTTCGTGCCGAGCGCCTGGATGCTGATCGGCACGCTCTGCAGGTTTTCCGAACGCTTCTGCGCGGTGACGACGATGTCAGCGATAGTGTCGTCGGCATCGGCGGCGGCGAGCTTGCCGTCGACCCCCGGCGGCGACACCGCCTGCGCCGAGACTCCCTGCGTCGCGATGAGCGCGGGAAGCGCCAGCGCGGTCGACAGGCACAGCGCGGCGCGCAGCACGGCGAAACGGTCGGTCATCGAAAAACCCCCTCTTGAAGCGTCGATCCCACCCCGGACCACGATGTTCGTTTTATAACGTATCCTTGTTATCGGTAGCCTGCGACACAAACGACTCACTGTCCAGCGCAAATCCGAGCGATTGTTTCAGTGGCGTCAACCATTCGTCATAGTGTTGCCAATGGTCCACAGATTGTGACGTGATCGGCTGGCGCACCTGCTCCGAACTGGCGGTGCGGACGGGGCGGTCGTTGTTGTGAAAATTCAGGCAGCCAGCCTCGAAGGCGAGGCCGCAATAAGCGAGCAACGCGCGGATTTGCCCTTCCGGGTCGGCGACCAGCGCCTCGTAGCGCGCGCGATGGACGCGGCCGGGCAACACGGCGTCGAAGTGCGCCATCAGCGTGACATAGTCGCGGTAGTAGGCCCCGATCTCGCCGAGGTCGTAGGTGAAGCTCTGGCCGCGCGCGAAATGCTGCTTGAAGCCCGAGAACCCCGTCGCCAGCGGGTGGCGGCGCGCGTCGACGATCTTCGCGTTCGGGAGGATGAGATGGATCAGCCCGCAGTGCGCCCAGTTGTTGGGCATCTTGTCGATGAAATAGGGCTTGCCGGTCTTGCGCTGGATACGCGTGCGGTCGAGGTACGATTGCCCGAGGGCCGCCAGTTCGCGCGGCGATTTCGCCAGCAAAGTCTCGAGATAGCCCGGCGCGTCGTCCTCGTCGTCGCCGCCGCGCGTCCGCCGTCCGCTCAGGTCGCGCGCGAGTGCCGTAATGTCGGGCAGTTCCATCGTCCCCTCGACTTGGCTGTGGCTGGCAAGGATCTGCTCGATCAGCGTCGACCCCGAGCGCGGCAGGCCGACGACGAAGATCGGGTCGGCTGCGGGGCACCCCTGTCCGGCGCGCGCCGCGAACGCCGGGGCGGTGAGCAGCGCGATACTGCGCTCGACATGGCGCGTCGTCTCGCCGGCATCGTAGCGCAGTTCGGCGCGGCGCAGGCGGTTGCCCTCGGCATAATGGGCGAACGAAGCGGCATAGTCGGCGGCATCCTCGAGCGCCTTGCCGAGCGCGAAATGCAAATGATAGCGGTCGTCGGGGGCGATGGAGCCGCCGAGCGCTGTTTGCATCGCGGCGATATCGTCGTCCGAGAAGCGCACCGTCTTGAGATTGGCGAGGCTCCACCAGACTTCGCCGAGCGCGGGCGCGTCGGCGAGCGCGCGGCGGTAGGCGGCGATGCTGTCGGCCTGCCTGCCCACCGTCTTGAGGCTGTGGCCATAGCTCATCCACAGCTTCGGCTGGTCGGGGTGGCGCGCCAGCACGGCGGCGTAGATCGCATTGGCCTCGGCATAATCGCCGGTGCGCCCGAGCACAGCGGCCTTCAGCGCCAGATAGCCGGGATGGCCGGGTTCGGCCCGGAGTAGTGTCGCCAGCTCGCCCAGCGCCTCGGCAGGCTGGTTCTGCCGGTGCAGCACGGTTGCGAGATTGGCGCGTGCCGCCGCGAATTCAGGGGCAAGCACAAGCGCACGGCGCAGCAATTTCTCGGCGTCGGGATAGCGCCCGAGCCTCCCCGCGACCTCGGCGAGCATGCGGATCGCCGCGATATCGGTCGGCCGCGCCTTCAACCGCGTCCGCAGCGCGTGTTCCGCCACTGCCAGGCGCCCGTCGCCGAGCGCCGCCGCCGCGTCGATCAGCACGTGGTCATGCGTCGCGGCGGCAAGCTCGGTGTCGGCGTCGAGGAGGGGCGTGTGGAGGCTGGTCATGCGCGGGCGAGTTTTGCGGGGCGGGGCTGGCCGTGTCAAAAAGGCGCGGACGAAGGCGGAACTCAGATCGAAGCACCCTTTGCCGTCATCCCGGCGCACGCCGGGACCCATCTCCCGAATTTCCGGTGATGGGTCCCGGCGTTCGCCGGGATGACCAACGAAAAAAAAGCGAAGCCAGGAGGAACCATGACCGGCTGGACGATCGGCATCATCGGCGGCTCGGGTCTGTACGCCATGGACGCGCTCGAGGACGCGCGCTGGGCGGCGGTCGCGTCGCCGTGGGGCGAACCGTCCGACGCACTGCTGACCGGTACTCTCGCAGGCCACAGCTTCGTCTTCCTGCCGCGTCACGGGCGCGGCCACCGGCTGTCACCGACCGACCTCAACAACTGCGCCAATATCGACGTGCTCAAGCGCGCCGGATGCACCGATGTCGTCGCGATCTCGGCGGTCGGCTCGCTCGCCGAGGACCTGCCGCCGGGGCGTTTCGTCGTCGTCGACCAGTTCATCGACCAGACGGTCAAGCGCGATCACAGCTTTTTCGGCCCCGGCCTCGTCGCGCATGTCTCGATGGCCGATCCGGTCTGCCCGCGCCTGTCGGGCCTCGCGGCGGCGGCGGCGCGTGCCGCAGGGGCCGACGTCACCGAAGGCGGCACCTATCTCGCGATGGAAGGCCCGCAATTCTCGACGCGCGCCGAGAGTCATTTGTACCGCCAATGGGGCTGCCACGTCATCGGCATGACGGGGATGCCCGAAGCCAAGCTCGCGCGCGAGGCCGAGCTGCCCTATGCACTCGTCGGCATGGTCACCGACTACGACTGCTGGCGCGCGGGCGAAGCGCATGTCGAGGTGTCGGCGATCCTCGAAGTCATGCACGCCAACGCCGCCAAGGCGCGGGCGCTCGTCGTCGCGCTGGCGCACGCGCTGCCGCCCGGGCGCGTCGCGTCGCCGATCGACACCGGCCTCGACTTCGCGCTGATCACCGCCCCCGAAGTTCGCGATACGGCGCTGGCGGCGAAGCTCGACGCCGTCGCGGGCCGGGTGTTGCGGCGATGATGAGGCCCAGCTTCAAAGCCGACGCCTTCGACGCCACCGCTTTTCTGCGCGACCATTGGCAGAAGCAGCCGCTGCTCATCCGCAACCCGTGGACGGCGTGGACAAACCCGCTCGACCCCGACGACCTCGCGGGGCTGGCGTGCGAGGCGGCGGTCGAGTCGCGGATCGTTCGCCAGACCAGACATGGTCTCAAGGCCGAACACGGGCCGTTTCCCGAGAAGCGTTTCGCCAAGCTCGGCAAGCGCCCGTGGACCTTGCTCGTCCAGGCGGTCGACCAGTACGTCCCCGAAGTCGCAGCGCTGCTCGACGCCGTCGCCTTCCTGCCGCGCTGGCGCATCGACGACGTGATGGTCAGCTACGCCAGCGTCGGCGGCGGCGTCGGCGCGCATTTCGACCAGTACGACGTGTTTCTCGTCCAGGGGCTGGGCCAGCGCCGCTGGCAGGTCGGGGGCGCGTGCGACGCGGGAACCGCGCTCGCGGCGCACGACGACCTCCGCCTGCTCGCCGACTTCGAGCCCGTGCACGACTGGGTCCTCGACCCCGGCGACATCCTGTACCTGCCGCCGCGCGTCGCCCACCACGGCGTCGCGGTCGGCGACGACTGCATGACCTACTCGATCGGCTGCCGCGCCCCGTCGCGCGCCGACCTGCTTGGGCATTGGGCCGACGACCTGCTGGCGGGGCTGGGCGATGACGATCGCTACGCCGACCCCGACCTCGCGGCGCAGGCCAACCCCGGCGAGATCGCCCCCGCAGCACTCGCGCGCCTGTACATCATGCTGACCGAAACGCTGGCCGACCCTGCGGCCTTCGCGCGCTGGTTCGGGCGCTACACCAGCGAACGCAAATACGCCGACGCCGACGCGCCCGACGCGCCGCCCGCCCTCGCCGAGGTGCGTGACCGCCTCGCGGCAGGCACCGCCCTTGTCCGCAACCCCGCCAGCCGCTACGCCTTCGCGCGTGCCGACGCGGGTCTGACGCTGTTCGTCGACGGCGAGGCGTTCGACTGCGCGCCCGGCACGACCGCGCTCGCCGAAAATCTATGCGCGCAGCCGCGCGTTGCGGTCACCAAGGCGCTCGCCCGCTCGGGCGCGGCTATCGCGCTGATCGCCAATCTCATCGCGCAGGGCAGCCTCGCCTTCGACCCCGACCCCTGACCCATGCGCACCCGCCTCAGCGTCTGCGCCCGCAAGGTCGGCCATGCCTCGGAGGGCGACGCGCGCGCGGTGGCGGAAGCCGCCGCGCTGCCCTTGCACCCCTACCGCTGCGACCGCTGCGGACAGTTTCACCTGACCAGCCGAACGAAGGGGCGGCGGGTACCCCGACCTTGACGTTCGAGCAGGCGCCGCAGATATTGGCCTCTAATACGGTGAGGAACTGTGGCATGGACTTTTTCGCTCAGGTCATCGACGGTGACAATGTCGAGCCGCAGGCGCTGTCGCGGCAGTTGCGCATCACGCAGGGCGAACTTGCCGCGATGCTCGGCATGTCGCGCGATGCGGTATCGAAGCGCGCGCGGATCGTCAGTCCGGCGGTGCAGGCGCGGCTGCGCGAGATGACCGAAATCCTCAACCGCGTCCTGCCCTGGGCGGGCAGCCCGCTTGCCGCCTATGCGTGGTACCGGTCGCAGTCGCTGCCGTCGTTCGGCGACATGACCGCCGAGGAACTGGTGCGCGACGGGCGCGCGCGCGACGTGCGCGACTATCTCGGGCGGATTGCTGTCGGCGGCTACGCGTGACGCTGCCGCTGCGGCGGCTGACCGATCCCGTCTACCGCGCGCACTATCCGATGTGGGCTTACGACCCCGAGTCAGGCGACGGCGCGAAGCGGTACGGCGGCCGCTTCAACCGTCCCGGCACGGCGGCATTCTACACGTCGCTGTCGCCCGAGACGGCTTGGCTCGAGGCGCAGCAGGGCTTCGTATCGAAGGCGCAGCCGCTGACGATATGCGGCTACGTCGTCGACTGCGCAGGCATTCTCGACCTGACCGGGCCGGAGGGACGCGACGCGGCAGGTGTCGCTGCCGCCGATCTGGCAGGCGCGTGGGAAGATCTTGCGACCCGGCGCGTGCCGGTCCCGACGTGGCAAATCGCCCAGCGCCTGATCGACGCCGGGTGCGCGGGCATCGTCGTGCCGAGCTTCGCGGCGCGCGCGACGGCGACCGATGTCAATGTCGTCTTCTGGCGCTGGTCGCGCGACCTGCCGCACCGCGTTGCGGTCGTCGACGACGAACGGCGCCGGCCGCGCGACCGTCGGTCGTGGGAAGCCTGAACGTATCACGCCTCGCGCCACATCCCCGGCTCCATCCCGTCGACGCTCCACGCCCCGACGCTCCACCGCACCAGGCGCAGCGTCGGATGGCCGACCGCCGCGGTCATGCGCCGGACCTGACGGTTGCGGCCTTCGCGCAGCGTCAGGCGGAGCCAGCTATCGGGGAGCGACTGGCGGACGCGGATCGGCGGGTCACGCGGCCATAGCGCCGGGGCGGCGATGCGCTCGGCCTCGGCGGGCCGCGTCGGGCCGTCGCCGAGCACGACACCGCCGCGCAGCGCCGCCAGCGCGGCATCGTCGGGCTCGCCCTCGACCTGGACGAGATAGGTCTTGGCCAGCTTGAAACGCGGATCGGCGATGCGCGCCTGCAGGCCGCCGTCGTCGGTGAGCAGCAGCAGTCCCTCGCTGTCGCGGTCGAGGCGGCCCGCCGGGTAGACGCCGGGCACGTCGATGTACGCCGACAGCGTCGGGCGCGGCGACGCGCTGCCCCAATCGGTAAACTGCGGCAGGACGCCGTAGGGTTTGTTGAACAGGATGAGGCGGGGCAGACGGTCGAGCTCATTCTCCGCGTCATTCCGGCGAAGGCCGGAACCCAGTTGCATCGCAAGCTCTGAATGCCGAGCTTGTAAAGCAGCTGGGTTCCGGCCTTCGCCGGAATGACGAAAAAGAGGATCGCGCCTCATACGAAGCTGTAGGGATCGATGTCGACCGTGACGCGCACCGACGACGGCACATCGACCGCCCCGAGCCACGCGCGCAGCACGTCCTGAAGCCCCTGCGTGCGCCGCGCCTGGACGAGGAGCCGGTGGCGGTGGCGGCCGCGCAGCATCGCCAGCGCGGCGGGGGCGGGGCCGAGCACGGTCAGGCCGGGCAGCACCGGCGCGGCGCGACCGATGGCGCGCGCGGCGGCGGCGACCGCGCCCTCGTCCTCGCCCGACACGACGATGCCCGCCCAGCGCCCGAATGGCGGCGCGCCGACCTGGGCGCGCTGCGCGGTCTCGGCGGCGTAGAAGCCCTCGGCATCGTAGTCGACCAGCGCCTGCATGATCCGCGCCTCGGGCTGGTGCGTCTGGAGCAGCACGCGCCCGGGCCGGTCGCCGCGTCCGGCGCGCCCGGCGACCTGCGCGACCTGCTGGAAGGTGCGCTCCCCGGCGCGCAGGTCGCCGCCGGCGAGGCCCAGGTCGGCATCGACGACGCCGACGAGGGTCAGGCCGGGGAAGTGATAGCCCTTGGTAACCATCTGCGTGCCGATCAGCAGGTCGATGTCGCGCGCCTCGACGGCCTTGACCAGCGCCGCCGCGCGCGCGGGCGAGAAGATCGTGTCGGAGGTCACCAGCGCGACGCGTGCCGTCGGCAGGATACGCGCGACCTCCTCGGCGACACGCTCGACGCCGGGGCCGCACCGCACCAGCATGCCGGGCGCGTCGCACTTCGGGCAGGCGGGCGGCGGTGGCACCTGAAAGCCGCAGTGATGGCACATCAGCCGCCGCGTCAGCCGGTGCTCGACGAGCCACGCGGTGCAGTTGGGGCACTCGACGCGCTCGCCGCACGCCCGGCACAGCGTCAGCGGCGCGTAGCCGCGACGGTTGAGGAACAGCAGGGACTGCTCGCCCGAGTCGAGATTGTGCCGCAGTTCGGCGACGAGCGGCGGGCTTAGCCAGTGCCCTGGCGGCGGCGGCGTGCGGCGCAGGTCGACCGCCCGGATGACGGGCATCTCGGCCCCGCCGAAGCGCGCGGGCAGGACAAGATGGCGGTAGGTGCCGCGCTCGGCCTGGACGCGCGTCTCGATCGCCGGGGTGGCGGTCGCCAGCACGACAGGCAGCCCCTCGAACGACCCGCGCATCACCGCGACATCGCGCGCGTGGTAGTGGACGCCCTCCTCCTGCTTGAAGCTCGTCTCGTGCGCCTCGTCGACGACGATCAGGCGGAGGTCGGGGAACGGCAGGAACAGCGCCGAACGCGCACCGACGAGTACTTTGGCCGAACCGTTGGCGACCGCGCGCCAGACGCGGCGGCGCTCGCCCGACTTGAGGTCGCTGTGCCACGCCACCGGCGGACACCCGAAGCGCGCGGCGAAGCGGTCAAGCCACGGCGCGGTCAGCGCGATCTCGGGGACCAGCACGAGCGTCTGGCCGCCCGCCCGGAGTGCCGCCGCGACAGCCTCGAAATACACCTCGGTCTTGCCCGAGCCAGTAACGCCGTCGAGCAAGATCGGCGCAAAGGCATAGGCCTCGACGGCAGCGGCGAGTTCGGCCGCGGCGGCGGCCTGCGCGGCTTCGAGGACCGGCAGCGCGAAATCGGGGTCGGGGACCGGCGGTGCGGCATCGGCGGCAACGCTGACCGCCTCGAACGCCCCGGCGTTGACGAGGCCGCGCACGACGGCGTCGGAGACCGCGCCCCAGCGCGCGAGATCACGGATCGCCCCCTGGCGCGCGCCGATGCGTTCGAGTGCGTGCGTGCGCTGCGGCGTCGCGCGCAGCGGCGCGGTACCGGTGGCGCGATACTCGACGACCTGCCTCGCGCCCTCGAGCGCCGACGACACCGACAGCGCCATGCGCAACACGGCGGCGGGCGGCGCGATGTAATAATCCGCGACCCATTCGATCAGGCGGCGCAGCGGCGCGGCGATGGGCGGCACATCGAGACGCGCCGCGACCGCACGCAGCTTGGCATCGGGCACGTCCTTGGCGGGGGCGGCGTCGGCTTCCCACACCACCCCGGTGATGACGCGCGGCCCCAGCGGCACCGCGACGACATCGCCGGGCGCGAGGTTCATCCCCTCGGGCACGGCATAGTCGAGCGCCCCCAGCCCGTGCTGGAGGACGACGACGCGGACACGGGGGCGGGGAGAGGTCACCCCCCGCAGATAGGGGCGCGTGAGTCGGGGGGGAAGACTCGGCCCGCCCGCAGCTACGCGGCGACGGGGGTCCGCCGTCGCCGCGCCGCCGCCCCGACCACGCCGAAGCCCGCGACGAGCAGCGCCCAGCTCGCGGGTTCGGGAACTGCGCCGCCGACCGGCGCGGTCAGGAAAACGCCCGAGTCGGAGGAGAAGCTGGCCCCGGCGGGCAGAACGAGGCCGAACTTGGCGGTGTGCGAATAATCGCAGACATAGCCCAGCGAACACGCAAGATTGACGCTCAGCTCGACCCCGATGTCGCCGCTCGCCCCGGTGAGAAAATAGGTCTCGGTATAGGTATTGCTGGTGTAACCCGGCGTGGACACCCAGACGCCGGGCGCGTTCGACGGATAGGTGTCGAGATAGCCGAGCGTCGTGACGTAGCCCGTGGCAGCATTGCTCTTCAGGTCGAAGCGAGCATCGCTGTGGCCGAAGGTCAACTGTCCGAAAACCTCGGCCGCAGCATTGGAATCGTAGGTATCGGTACCGCTATTCACCATCGTGCCGTCCAACCGGAAAGTCAGTTGGACCGGCGTGATGGTATCGGCACCTGCACCGGGGACACTGAAGTGCAGTGTATCGAAATAATGCCCGTAGGTGTTGGTGCCGCCGCAGGCGAGCGGTGCGCTGCAGTTGCCGGTAACGTTCGAATCCGCCCCATAGAGATGGATGCTGCCATCGGACAAATCGACCGTCGCGCGGCTTTCCGCCGTCGCCCCGGCGCCCGCCGCCGTTGCGGCAGCGATCACGCGTGTCGCAGTGCCATTGCCACCCATGGGATCGACGGATCCCGCGAATCCGAGGCTGTTGCTGACGCAGCGGCCGCCGGCACCCGGCCCATAAATGCAGTCGCCGCCAGCGCGGTCGTAAATGCTGCCGGTCAAAACATGCGTGTCCAAATCGATCCCGTAGTTACCGCCGGCCTGCGTGGCGCTTGCCGGGGCGGACAGGATACTCGCTGCACCAAGAACCGCTGCTGCAGAAATTGTGAAACGCTTCGCCACCATCGCAAAATTCCCTGTTGCGTTGCCAGGACATAGAGTTCGGCACCCGGCATCTCCGCAACGTGCAATGCGGGACAGGAGCGGGACAAATCGGGACAGCCGTGGTTTATCTGCCCGTTGCGGCGGCGACGGCGGCGGGGTCGTGCCGCCAACCGACCATCATCGGGTCGTAAGGCAGCCACGCGAGATCATTGACGGGGCGCGCTTCGGCCTCCGCGCGCCAGTGCCGCGCGCAGGCCCGGTCGCCCGCCAGCGCGCACAGCGCGATGACGTCGTTGAGGCTGCCCTGGCCGCGCGCCTCGGCGGCGACCGCCTCGACGATCAGTTGGTCGAGCATTGCGGCGCGCCCGCCCATGCGCCAGCGCGCGGCGGCACGCGCCACCCCGGCGGCCTGCTCGGTGCGCCCCATCAACCGCGCCGTCGTCGCGGCCTCGTGCAGCGACTGCGCGTCGCGACCGGTGACCAGATCGGCGAGTGCGAGATAGCGGTGCGCGGCGACGAAGCCGGGGTCGAGCGCCGCCAGCGCTTCGAGCGCGGGAATCGCCGCCGCGCTGTTGCCCGCCGACAGCTCGATGAACGCGGCATCGGCGACGACGGCGTGGTTGTCGGGGGCGAGTTCGCGCGCCCGCCCGATCTCGCGCCGCGCCGTGGCGATGTCGCCGGTGGCGATCGCGGCGGTCGCGTACCAGTGATGCGCCTTGACCGAATCGGGCGCGCGCCGCGCCGCTTCGCGGAACGCCGCGAGGCCGCGCGGAATGTCGCGCTGCCACCAGAACAGGACGTAGGCGTGGTTGAGCCAGGCGTCGGCCATGCCTGGATCGAGTGCCAGCGCGGTGCGCGCCGCCTGCGCCGCGCGCGGAAAGGCGACGACGTTAGGGACGCTGCCGAACTCCCACGACAGGACATAGGCATCGGCGAGCCCCGAATAGCCTGCGGCGCGGTCGGGATAGCGTAGCGTCAATGCCTGAAAATCGCGCGTCGCCGCAGCGATCCCTTGCGCCGAGCGCGTGCCGAGTTCGAAGCGCGCGTTAAGGTAGCGCGTCCGCGCCGCTGCGTCGTCATCGTAGGGACCGACTGCTGCAGCCGCCTGGGCGGTGGCGGGTCCGGCCCGGTTGCCGAGCATCACGCCCGCGCCGCCGGCAACGACGCTGGTCACCAGCAAAGCCGCCAGCGCCCGCTGCCGCCATCGCTGCGGCAGAACGGCCGGCGGCCCGCGCGGCACGGGCGATAGCGCGGCAAGCGGCGCAGCAGGCGTCTCCGCCGTCGATTTCGCAGGCAGTTCGACAGATGCATGCCCCAGCCACGCGCGCAGTTCGGCACGATCGGCCCATACAGTCGGCACGCCGCTGCCGGGGACGCGGTGGACGGGCATCGACCGCATCGCTTCCCAGCGCTTGGCGGTGCGCGCGTCGCAGCCGAGGAACGCGCCGATGGCCTTCCAGCCCACCAGCCGGTCGTCGACCGCGCCCGACTGCGTCGTCGAGCGCGCGGATACCGTCGCGCCGTCCACGTCGCGCTCCCTCGACGCCACTGGTTAAGCAATTGCCTATCATGGAGCTTGTGCGACGACGAGGGGCGTCGCGCGCGAGCGGCAAGATCCCGAGCGACATCGCTTGCCACGCGGACCCATGGCGCGCCAATAATCGCGACGCTTCGCCAGGGGGATTGTAATGACCTTGCCACTCGACCGCCGCCAACTGCTCGGCGGCACCGGCGCGACGCTCGCCGCGACGCTGCTGCCACGTGCCGCCTGGGCCGTTGCCGCTATCCCCGCTGTCCCCGCCGCCCCCGTGGCGCGCGTCGCGGTCGTCCGCGATACCTATTTCGGCGAGACGCTCGATGACCCTTACCGCTGGATGGAGAACGACAAGGACGCCGGGTGGCTGCCATATCTCAAGGGTCAGAACGCGCATACCCGCGGCGTGCTCGACGCGCTGCCGGGTCGCGACGCGCTGCTGCGGCGGATCGCGCAAGTTTCGGGCGACACCGTCGCGACCAGCCGCGTCCAGCGCGCCGGGGGCAGGATCTTCTATCAGCAGCGCCCGCTCGGCGCGGATAATTACCAGCTGTTCGTCCGCGACGCTTCGGGCGGGCCGCGCGTCCTCGTCGATCCCGTCGCGCTGAGCGGTGCCACGGGCCATGTCTCGCTCGACTGGTGGCGCGCGTCGCCGGGCGGCGACCACGTCGTCTACGGCCTGTCGAAGGACGGCAGCGAGAATTCGACGCTGCGCATCCTGAGCGTCGCCGACGGCAAGGACCTGCCCGAGACGATCGCCGACACCCAGGCCGCCAACCCGCAGTGGCTCGACGACGGATCGGGTTTTTTCTACAACCAGTTGACCGGCAAGGTCGACACGCCCGAGCGCTATCTCGACAGCCGCGCGCGCTTCCACCGCTTGCGAAGCGATCCGGCGGGCGACCCCGTGCTGATGGCGCGCGGGCACGACGCCGGTGTCGCCTACGAGCGCATCCAGGCCCCCTATGTCGCGACCTATCCGGGCAGCCGGTTCGCGGTGCTGCTGCTCGCCGATGTACGTCCCGAACAGCGGGTTTACGTCGCGCCCGTCGCCGACGCCGTGGCGGGACGCGCCAAATGGGTCGAGGTCGCGACCTTTGCCGACGAAGTCAGCGGCGTCGAACTCGATGGCGATGCGCTTTATCTGCTCGCGGGCGGCCGCACGCCGCGCGGCCGCGTCGTCAAGACCAGCGCCGCCGCCCCGAGCCTCGCCACCGCCGCCGAAGTCGTGCCGCAGGGGCCGCTGGTCATCGAGAGTCTCGACCGCGCCGCCGACGGCATCTACCTCAAGATGATGGACGGCGGCGTCTCGCGCCTGCGCCGCCTCGGCAGCGACGGGCGCATCGCCGACATCGCACTGCCCTTCGACGGCACCATCGGCGCGGTGTTCGCCGAAGCCGGCCAGCCCGGCGTGCTGATGTCGCTGTCGGGATGGCTGACCCCGACGGGCGTCTGGGCGGTCGATGCCGCCGGCACGGTCGCCGACACCGGCCTGACGCCGCGCCCCGCCATCGACGTGTCGGGCTATGCGACGCGGCGCGGTTTCGCGACCGCGAAGGACGGCACGCAGATCCCCTACAGCCTGATCTACCGCAAGGATCTGAAGCGCGACGGCAGCGCCCCGGCGTTCGTCTCGGCCTATGGCTCGTACGGCGCGGCGGCGTACACGCCCAATTTCGTCGGGCGCGCGCTGGCGCTGATCGACGCGGGCGCGGTGGTCGGCTTCGCCAACGTGCGCGGCGGCGGCGAATACGGGCGCGCGTGGCACAAGGCGGGGCAGCTCGAGAACAAGCCCAACACCTGGCGCGACCTGATCGCGGTCTGCGAGACGCTGTGCGCCGACAGATGGACCTCGCCCGCGCACCTCGCGATCGGCGGGCGCTCGGCGGGCGGCATCGCGGTCGGGCGCGCGCTGACCGAGCGGCCCGAACTGTTCGCCGCCGTCGTCTCGGGGGTCGGCTGGTCGAACCCGCTGCGCTATGTCGTCGAGCCCAACGGCTATGGCGAGGAGCCCGAATGGGGACGCATCGCCGAACCCGGCGGCTACCGCGCGCTCAAGTCGATCGACAGCTATCACGCGGTGCGCGACGGCGTGAACTACCCCGCCGTACTGCTGACGACCGGGGTCACCGACCCGCGCGTCGCGCCGTTCCACGTCGCCAAGATGACCGCGCGCCTGCAGGCCGCCAGCCGCTCGGGTAACCCGATCCTGATGCGCGTCGACTTCGACGCGGGCCACGGCATGGGCTCGACGCGCGCGCAGCAGGACCGCGAAGCGGCGGACACCTATGCGTTCATCCTGTGGCGCACCAAAAATGCGGGTCGCCACGCGGGATGAGCGACACCGCCGCCCCGCCGCCCGGCGCGCTATTGGTCGCGCTGCTCGGCGGCGGCGCGGCGGCGCTCGCCGGGCTGATGTGGCCCGATTTCGACCGCTGGCTCGGCCTCGGCCATCGCAGCGGACTGACGCACTCGCTGTTGTTGCCGCTACTCGTCGCGCTGTTTGCGGGGCGCGCGCGGGTCGGCGCGGCGATCGCGGCGGGGCTGACGGTCGGTATCGCGGTGCATTGCGCCGCCGATCTGTTTCCGCACGCGATGCGCGGCTATGCGCTGATCAAGCTGCCGTTCGTCCGGGGCCTCGGTGCCGGCTTCGCTTATGCCTGGCTCGGCACAACGGCCGTCGCCGGGCTGGTCCTGCCCTTGCTGTGGATCGAGTTGCGCCACGGCGCGCGTGTCTGCCTCGTGGCGTTCGCGGCGACGGCTATGCTCGCCGCGACCTATATCCTCCTGCACCGCGAGCCTTGGCTCAGTGCGGCGGCCGTCGGCGGCGGCCTCGCGCTGGCGCACCCGCACGCTCGACGCGGCATGGTGGCGCGGCTAAGGCGGCGCGGCACAGGAGCGCGCCCATGAAGTTCTTCGTCGATACCGCCGACACGCACGAAATCGCCAGCCTTGCGGCCACCGGGCTGCTCGACGGGGTGACCACCAACCCCAGCCTGATCCACAAATCGGGGCGGCAGTTCCTTGAGGTGATCCGCGAGATCGCCGGCCTCGTGCAGGGTCCGATATCCGCCGAGGTCGTCGCGAGCACGACGAGCGAGATGCTGCGCGAGGCCGAGGTGCTGCGCGCGCTTGGCGACAATATCTGCATCAAGCTGCCGCTGACGCTCGACGGGCTGACGGCGTGCCGCAAGCTTGCCGACGACGGGGTGATGGTCAACGTCACTTTGTGCTTCTCGGCGGCGCAGGCGCTGCTCGCGGCGAAGGCGGGGGCGGCGTTCATCTCGCCGTTCGTCGGGCGCTTGGACGACATCGGCCAGGACGGCATGCTGCTGATCGAGGATATCCGCACGATCTACGACAATTACGCCTTTGCGACCGAGATCCTCGTCGCCAGCGTGCGTCACCCGGTGCATGTCCTGCAGGCCGCGAAGCTCGGCGCCGATGTCGCGACGATGCCGCCCGGTGTCATACGCGCGCTGGCCAACCACCCGCTGACCGACAAGGGCCTGGCGATGTTCGCCGACGATTGGGCGAAGACAGGTCAGTCGATCTGCTGAGGGTTTCGTGTCGCCACGCCACCTCCTCCGCTGTCATGCTGGCAAACGCCAGCATCCACTGTCGACCACGCGGACGCGGCGTTCGCCTGCCGCGCGTTGGATGCTGGCGTTCGCCAGCATGATGGCGGTGGGTAGGGCGGCATGACCGATGGCCATCCTGCCACCACCCTCGTCGTCGACTGGCTCGCCAGCCTCAGCGATGCGCGCCGCCGCTCGCCGCATACCGTGCGCGCCTATGCGAGCACGCTGCACGGCTTCGTCGCGTTCGTCGCGCACGCGCAGGGCGGGCCGGTCGATGCGGGCGTGCTGAACGTCCTGACCCTCGCCGACATCCGCGCCTTTCTCGCGCATCGGCGGGGCGACGGCCTCGTCAACGCCTCGGTGGCGCGCGAGGTGTCGGCGCTGCGGACCTTTTTCGCATGGGGCGCGCGGACGCATGGACTGAACCGCGCGGCGCTGGCGGGGCTGAAATCGCCCAAGGTGCCGCGCCGCGTGCCGCGCCCGGTGTCGCCGCAGGCGGCACGCGATCTCGCGACGGGCGCGGGGGACATTGCCGCGCAGCCGTGGATCGCCGCGCGCGACACCGCCGTGTTGCTGCTCTGCTACGGCGCGGGCTTGCGGATTTCGGAGGCGCTCGGACTGGCCGGGGCCGACCTGCCGCTCGGCGAGACGCTGAGCGTCACCGGCAAGCGCGCCAAGACACGCGTCGTGCCGCTGCTGCCTGCCGTGCGCGAGGCGGTCGCGGCGTATCTTGCGCTGTCGCCGTGGCCCGTTGCGGCAGCCGAGCCGATCTTTCGCGGTGCCAAGGGCGGCGCGCTCCAGCCCGAACTCGTGCGCCGCGCGATGGCGGCAGCGCGCACCGCGCTCGGCCTCCCCGCGACCGCGACGCCGCACGCGCTGCGCCACAGCTTTGCGACGCACCTGCTGGCGCGCGGGGCCGATCTGCGCTCGATCCAGGCGCTGCTCGGCCATGCCAGCCTGTCGTCGACGCAGATCTACACCGCTGTCGATGCGGCGCAGCTGCTCGACGTCTATCGCCACGCCCATCCGCGCGCGTAGGGCGTCAGACCCCGCTCGCCACGACGACCTCGTCACCCCGCGCGAACCACGCGCCGCGTGCCTTTAGGCTGCCCAGCAAGCGTTCGAGCGCGTCGATGCGGTAGGGCAGGCCGATGATATACGGCGTGAGGTGGACCGGCAGCATCCGCCCGCCGCCCGTCGCCGCCGCTTCGCCCGCCAGCCAGTCGAAGGCGTCGAGGAGCTGTTCGACGTAGCTGTCGGCGCTCTGCTGCTGGACGCCGATGACCTGCCGGTCGCTGAGTTCGTGGTTGAGCGGCAGGTTGAAAAGGGGGCCGAAGCGGTAGGGCAGCTCGTCGTTGACCCAGTCGTACATCGTCGCGAACCCGGCGTCGGCGAGGAGGCGCGGGGTGTTCCACGACTGCGAGCGCGCGATGCTCAGCCAGCCCGTCGGGGCGATGCCCGTCGCCGCCGCCAGCCGGTCGCGCGCGCCCTCGATCAGCGCGCGCTCGTCGGCCTCGGTCAGGCCGGTGGCGATGGTGCCGTTCATGTCGGTCGAATGCGCGACGATCTCGTGGCCGTCGGCGACGATGCGCGCGATCAGCGCCGGGTTGCGTTCGGCAGCGGCGGCGTTGCACGCGACCGAAACCTTGGCCCCGACGGCGGCGAAAGCGTCGAGCAGGCGCGGCATCCCCTGGCGCGTGCCGTAATCGCGCGCAGTGTAGTGGCGATAGTCGGGGTAGGGCGTCACCATATGCCCCGGCGCGCGGAACGGCGTGTCGGAGGGGGTGAGGGGAAAATATTCGAGGCTGACGACGATGGCCACCGCGACCGACGCGCCGCCAGGCCAATGGACCGGCGGTCGCGCGGGCAGCGCCGACCACGGATACAGGTCGTGATCCATGCCCCGGCGGCGGCGCGGATAATCGAGATAGGCGGGGTCGAGGGTCATGACGCCAGCTCGCCCAATCGGCGCAGCAATTCCGTCGGCGAGCTGGTGACATAGTCTGCACCGGCTGCCAGCGCCTCGATGCCGTAGCGCACGCGCTCGCGGCCCATGCAATAGATCAGCACGGGATTGATCGGATGCTGCTCGCGCACGCGCCGCGCGAGTTCGATGCCCGCCGCAGCATCGCCGCCAAACGACATTCCCGCCACGACCGCCGAGAAATCCTGTCGTGTCAGCGCATCGAGCGCCGCCGCTAGCGACGACACGTTGACGATGCGCGCGCCGCGCCCCTCGAGCGCCTCCTGCAACGCGGCGTTGCGTTCGGGACGCTGCTCGAGCCACAGCAGCCGCAGGTCGTCGAGCCGCTCGGGCAGCCGTGTTGCCAGCGCTGCCTTGCCCGCGCCGCGCGTCGGGATCGGGGCGGACGCGGGTGTCGGCCCAGCCATCGGGCCGAATGGATCTGGCGTCGGTGCCGCAGAACGGGGCGGCACCGGTCCGCCGAATACCGCGCCGCCTGACATCGCCTCCGGCGAGGCGGGCAAACTTGTTTTGACCTGTGCCGCGCCCTTCGCTGCACCGTCCTTGTCCAACGCGTCGAGGCGCTGCTGCATCTTCCCGAGCTGCAGTTGGAGATCGGCGATGAGCAGCTGTTGCTGCTCGGCGGCCTCGACGACGGTGACCTCGAAGCCGCCCAGCTTGACGCTGCCGCCCCGGCTGCCGACCGACGCGACGATGCTGCGCACGGGGCCGCGCAGGGCGATGATTGCGGCAATCGCGAGCAGCGGCCATAAGAGGTTGGCGACCGCGCCGATAACTGCGGGCCAGGCGGGGTTCGTCGCGCTCACGGCTGCTGCCCCCGCCAGGCATCGACGATGTCGCCCGCGCGCGCGATCCACGCGCGACCGTCGGCGGCGATGTGTTCGAGCACCCGCTCGAACGCGTCGATGCGGTGCGGCTGGCCGATCAGATAGCTGTGCAGCGGGATGCACATCACCGTGCCGCCGCCCGGTCCCGCGCCCTCGCGCGCCAGCCGGTCGAACTGGCGGATCAGCGTGTCGGCGTATTCCCTCGGGCTCATGTTGTAGACGAAAAAGCCGTAGTGGTCGTTGACTTCGAGACTGTACGGGATTGCGGTCAACCGTCCGCTCGCCGTCCGCACCGCCGTCGGGCGGTCGTCGTGATAGAGGTCGCAGGTATAGTCGAGGCCCATCCCGGCGATCAGGTCGAAGGTGCGCGGCGTGTGCGTCAGCGCGGGCGCGAGCCAGCCCCGGATGCGCTGGCCCGTCGCGGCTTCGATGGTGCGGATCGAGTCGGCGACGATGGCGCGCTCCTGGTCCTCGTCCATGCCGTAGGCGTAGCGCGTGTTGTAGATGCCGTGGCTGAAGAACTCCCAGCCGCGTTGGCGGGCATCCTCGACGACTTCGGGGATATGGTCGCACAGCGCTACCGACAGGCTGACCGACCCCGGAAAGCCGTGCTTCGTCATTGCGTCGGCCATACGCCAGTGGCCGACGCGGTTGGCGTGGTCGCGGTGGCTGTAGCCGACGACGTCGGGGTGGAGCTTCGTCCAGCTCTTGCGCTGCGGGTGCGCGGGCGGGTCGAGCTCGTAATATTCGAGGTTGGGAGCGACCCAGACGGCGCAGGTCTTGCCCTCCGGCCAACGCACCGGCGGCGGCGTTGGGGTCAACCCACTCGCCGGCGTCGTGGT
>CAXTSL010000040.1:4290-24998 GCA_964246975.1 uncultured Sphingomonadaceae bacterium | reverse complement strand
CGGCGCGCACCAGCACGCCGCCGTCGCGCGCCACCAGCGGGAAGACGTGGCCGGGCGAGACGATGGCGCCTGCGTCCTTGCCCGCGTCGATGGCGACGGCGATGGTGCGCGCGCGGTCGGCGGCGCTGATCCCCGTGGTGACGCCATCCTTGGCCTCGATCGACGCGGTGAAGGCGGTGGCGTGGCGCGTGCCGTTGTGCTGCGCCATTAGCGGCAGGCCGAGTGCCCGCACCCGCTCGCTCGCGAGGCTGAGGCAGATCAGCCCGCGCCCGTAGCGCGCCATGAAGTTGATCGCGTCGGGCGTCGCCATCTGCGCCGGGATGACGAGATCGCCCTCGTTCTCGCGGTCCTCGTCGTCGACGAGGATGAACATTCGCCCGTTGCGCGCCTCGTCGATGATCTCCTCGGGCGTCGCCATCACCCGCGCGGGGTGTTTGCCGGCGATATGGTCCTCGAGCTTGCGCAGCGTCTCGGCGGTCGGGTTCCAGTCGGCATCGTCGAGGTTGCGCAGCGAATTGGCGTGGAGACCCGCGGCGCGGGCGAGGCCCGAGCGCGTCGCGCGCCCCTCGGCGACGAGGCTGCGGATACGGTCGATCAACAGGCTACTCATGGCGAATTATCCCATCTCGATGGGATATCCCATTAGGCCATCACATTCTGCTGTCAATAGCGCAAAGTCAGGCGACCCCCAGCCGCCCCCGCTCGCCGTCGCGCGAGCTCGCCAGCTCTTCGGGCGTGATCAGTCCGGCAAGATCCTCGGCCTCGATGTACGGTCGGAGTTCGATCTCGCTCGGGCCGGGCATCGGGTTGGGGCAGCGCTTCGCCCACGCTACCGCTTCGTCCATATCGGCGACCTCCCAGATCCAGAAGCCTGCGACCAGTTCGCCGGTCGCGGCGAAGGGCCCGTCGATGACCGTGCGCGCCGGTCCGTCGAAGGCGATGCGCTTGGCCTCGGCGCTGCGCTTGAGGCCGGCACCGGCGACCATGACCCCGGCGGCGACGAGCTCGTCGTTGAAGCGGTCCATCGCCGCGAACAGCGCGGGCGAAGGCATCGCGCCGGCCTCGCTGTCGGCGGTGGCCTTGACGAATACCATGACGCGCATTGTCGGTCTCCTCGTCTCAGTTGGGCAAATGATCGGAACGCGCGATCGCCTGCATCCGCCCGAGATAGCGTGCCAGTACGTCGATCTCGACATTGACCCCGGTGCCGGGCGCGGTGAGGTCGCCGAGCGTCGTCCACGCGGCGGTGTGCGGGATGATGTTGACCCCGAACTCGACGCCGTCCGCCACGTCGGCGACGTCGTTGACCGTCAGCGACACGCCGTCGAGGGTGATCGACCCCTTGGCGGCGACGAAGCCCGCAAGGCTTGGCGGTGCGACGAAGGTCAGGCGCTTCGACGCGCCGTCGGCGGCAGTCGCGGTCAGTCGCGCGACGGCATCGACGTGTCCCGTGACGATATGCCCGCCCAGCTCGTCGCCGACCTTGAGGGCGCGTTCGAGGTTGAGGCGCGTGCCCGCCGACCACAGCGGAGCCGACGTCGACCGCGTCTCGCCCGAAACGTCGACCGCGAACCAGTCGGGGCCCTTCGCGACGACGGTGAGGCAGACACCCGAACACGCCACCGACGCACCGATGGCAAGGCTCGCGGTGTCGTAGGCGGAGCGGATGCGGACGCGCAGGTCGCCGCGCGCCTCGGTGTCGAGGACAGTGCCGATGTCGGTTATGATGCCCGTGAACATGGGCGAGCGTTAGCGCGTCCGTTCGAAGCTTTCCAGCGTGTCGGCACCGAGCGCGCGGCAACCCGTCCGCGCCCACCGCCCATGCGCCGCGCCGAGGTCGTGCAGACCCAGGTTGTCGACGCCGGCGCGTCCGCCGAGCAGCAGCGGCGCGCGGTAGAGCAGCAGCCGGTCGATGCGGTCGGCGGCGAGCAGCGCGGTCGCCACCCCAGCGCCGCCCTCCACCAGCACCGTCAGCACGTCGGGCATCGCATCGACCGCCGCAAAGTCGCGCAGCAGCAGCGCGCCCGCGAGGCGCCGGTCGGCGGGAATTGCGGTCAGGCTGCGGCTGAGCACCGCGGCGCGGGGGGCGCGTCCGGCGAGGCCCGGCAGGCGCACGTCGAGAGCCGGATCGTCGGCATCGAGCGTGCCGCGCCCGACGACGATGAGGTCGTGGCGGGCGCGTTCGAGATGGGCGTGGGCACGCGCCTGCGGCCCCGTCAGCCAGCGGCTGGCACCGTCGCCGAGCGCGATGCAGCCGTCGAGCGACAGCGCCAGCTTGAGCGTGACGAACGGCCGTCCGCGCTGTCGGCGGCTGAAGAACCCGCACGCTACCGCGCGCGCCGCGGCCTCACGCACCCCGGTGACGACCGCGACGCCGCCCGCGCGCAGCCGCGCGATGCCCTGTCCGGCGGTGCGCGGGTCGGGATCGACGACCGCGACGACGACGCGCGCGATGCCGCTGGCCAGCAGGGCTCCGGTGCAGTCGGGCCCACGCGGCGACGCATGCGCGCAGGGTTCGAGGGTGACGTACGCCGTGCCGCCGCGCGCGCGCGCGCCCGCCTGCGCCAGCGCGACCGCCTCGGCATGCGGACGCCCGCCCGCCGCCGTCGTGCCGCGCCCAACGACATGGCCGCGCGCATCGACGATGACGCAGCCGACGCTGGGGTTGACCCCGGTGATGCCGACGCCGCGCGACGCCAGTGCCAGCGCCGCGCCCATCCGGCGCGCGTCGTCGGGTACGGCGGCGCTCAGCCGACGCGGTCCTTGTTTGGCGCGGCGAGGTAACGGTCGTACTCGGCCTGCGCGGCCTTGCGCTTTTCGGGCGGCAGCGACGCGATATAGGCGCGCGATTCGGCGAGTTTGGCGGTCAGCTGCGCCTTGTCGGACGCGCGCCTGGCCAGCGCATCGTCGCGGCTGCGGCCCGCCGCCCAGCTGTCGACATAGATGATCTTGGGGTCGGGGCGCATGCGGTTGGCGGCCTGGCCCTCCCAGAACGCCCAGCCGATCGCCGCCGTCGCGACGACCGCGCCGCCGCCGACGATCCAGCGGCGGCGGCGAACGAAATCGGCACTGGGGTTGAGGAACGACATGGGCGAAACTCCGTCAGCGCTGCTCAAGATAGGTCGCCGCCGCGCGCGTTGCCAGCCGCCGCCGCGAGCCGGCCGAGTGCCGCATCGCGCCCGATCAGCGGCAGCAGCGCCGCCATCTCGGGGCCATGGTCGCGCCCCGTCAGCGCGAGGCGGAGCGGCGCGAACAGCGCGCGGCCCTTGCGGCCCGTGCTCGCCTTCAGCGCGGCGGTCCACGCGTGCCAGACATCGCCCGCCCACGGCAGCGCCGCGAGGCCGGTCGCGGCCGCAGCGACGAAAGCCCGGTCGTCGTCGGCGACGGTCGCGACGACCGGCCCCGCGATCACCGCCTGCCAGTCCGCTGCCTCGGCGACCGTCGCGAGATTGCCGCGCACCGCCAGCCACGCCGCTTCGGTCATGCCCGCCGGCAAGCGGTCGGCGACAGCGGAGAAGGGCAGCAGGTGGATCGTCTTGGCGTTGAGCGCCTCGAGTTCGCCCGCGTCGAAGCGCGCCGTCGCGCGGCCGAAATGGCCGAGATCGAAATCCGCGACCAGCTCGTCCAGCGTCGCGAGGGGTACCACAGACCGACTCGTCCCCAGCCGCGCCAGCAGCGCGAGGATCGCCTGCGGCTCGATGCCCGCGTCACGCCACGCCGCGACGCCGTCGGAGCCCGCGCGCTTCGACAGCGCCGCGTCGCCGCCGCTGAGCAGTGCCAGATGCGCCAGTGCAGGGGGGGGCGCGCCGAGCGCCGCGAACATCTGGAGCTGGACACCCGAATTGGTGACATGGTCCTCGCCGCGCGCCACCAGCGTGATCCGCAAGTCGATGTCGTCGACGACCGACGGCAGCATATACAGCCACGTCCCGTCGGCGCGGCGGACGACGGGATCGCTCAGCGACGCGGGGTCCACGCGGGCTGCGCCGCGCACACGGTCCTCCCAGACGATCGGCGCGGCGGTGTCGAGGCGAAAGCGCCAGTGCGGCGCGACCCCTTGCGCGGCGAAGCGGTCGTGGTCGGCCTGTGTCAGCGCCAGCGCGGCGCGGTCGTACACCGGCGGCAGGCCCTGCGCCGCCTGGATCTTGCGCTTGATATCGAGTTCGGTGGCGGTCTCATAAGCGCGGTAGGCGCGGCCCTGCGCGGCGAGACGCGCGAGCGCGGCGTCGTAGAGGGCGAAGCGCTGCGACTGTCGCACCTCGGCATCGGCGGTCAGGCCGAGCCACGCGAGGTCGGCGCGGATGCCGACGACGTGGCGCGCCTCGGAACGCGCGACGTCGGTGTCGTCGATCCGCAGGATGAACCTGCCGCCCGACTGCCGCGCTGCAAGCCAGTTAATCAGTGCGGTGCGGACGTTGCCCGCGTGGACATGGCCGGTGGGGGAGGGGGCGAAGCGAGTGATCATGCCTGCCCCCTCTCCTCCCGGCGAGCCTCTTGGCGAACCGAGAGAGGGGAGGGTCGGGGTGGGGTGCCTTCCCGCAAGCCGCGGATCCCGTGGCGACAGCACCCCACCCCGACCCTCCCCTCTCTCCGCTGCGCGGGGAGGGGAGGGAGCCGAGCGCTCATAGCCACACCCCCACCGCCACCCCCAGACCGAGCGCCGCCGCGGCGAGCAGCCAGCCGCCCGCGAGGCGCGCGCGCACCTTGATCTCGGGGGCTTCCTCGATCTGCGCGGCGATGGGCGGGGCCGCCCCCTCGACGGGCAGCTTGTCGACGAGTTGGCGGAAGACGCGCGGCAGTTGGCGCAGCGCGCGGACGGTCTGAACGAGCCCGTCCGCCAGCCGCGCCTCGGGCCCCAGTTCGTCGCGCATCCAGTCGCGCACGAAGGGTTCGGCGACCTGCCACATGTTGACCTGCGGATCGAGATCGATGGCGACCCCCTCGACCATCACCATCGTCTTCTGGAGGAGGAGCAGGTGCGGCTGGACCGCCATGTCGAAGCTGCGCGTGATCGCGAACAGCCCGTCGAGCAGCCCCGAGATCGAGATGTCGCGCGCCGCCAGCCCGCGGATCGGCTCGCCGACCGCGCGCAATGCCGTGGCGAAGGCACCGACGTCGTGGTGCGCGGGGACATAGCCCGCCTCGAAATGGATCTCGGCGACGCGCGCATAGTCGCCGGTCAGCAGGCCGTAGAGGATTTCCGCCAGATAGACGCGCGCGCGCCGGTCGAGGCGGCCCATGATGCCGAAGTCGACGACGGCGATCCTTGCGCCGCTGCCGTCGCGTCCGGGCATCACGAACAAATTGCCCTGGTGCAGGTCGGCGTGGAAGAACCCTTGCGCGATCGCCTGGCGCAGGAAGCTGCGGACGAGGATCGCCGCCAGCGCGCGCCGGTCGATGCCGAGCGCGGCGACGGCGGCGTGGTCGGAGAGCTTGACGCCGTCGATCCAGCCGATGGTCAGGACGCGGCGCGTCGTCCGCGACCAATCGACGGCGGGGACGATGAAGCCGGGTTCGGCCTGCATCGCGTCGGCCAGTTCGGACGCCGACGCGGCCTCGCGGCGCAGGTCGAGTTCGGCGAGCGTCCAGCCCTTGAAGCTTGCGATGACCTGGCGGGGGCGCAGCCGCGCCGCCTCGCCGCCGAGGCGCTCGACCTGCGCGGCCGCCCATTCATAGGTCTCGATCGCCGACGCCATCGCGGCGTCGATGCCGGGGCGCAGCACCTTGACCGCAACCGTCCGCCCGTCGGTGGTGACGGCGCGATGGACCTGCGCGATCGACGCCGCGCCGACGGGCACGGGATCGAGGTGCGCGAAATGCCGCTGCCACGGGCCGTCGTAGGCCTCGGTCAGCGCCGCCTCGATGGTCGCGAAGGGCAGCGCGGGGAGCGCGTCCTGCAGCCGCGCGAGATCGCGCGCCGCCTCCGCCCCGACGAGATCGGGGCGCGTCGCGAGCGCCTGGCCGAGCTTGATCGCGGCGGGTCCGATGGCTTCGAAGGCGACGGCATAGCGCGGTTGGACGGGGGCGAAGCTGCCGAGCCGCGCCAGCCGCGCCAGCCGTCGCACCCCCGGCGGCGCATTGCGGTCGCCCTCGATGCCGCGCAGCGCACCGTGAGACCCAAGGATGCGGCCCCAGCGGACGAGGCGGAGGAGGTGGGTGGCGGCGGTGGTCACACCTTCCAGCCGCTGTGGATCGCCACCAGCCCGCCGAGGATCGGGCGTGCCGACACGCGCGCGAACCCGGCGGCTTCGATCATCCGCGCGAACGCCGGCATCGGCGGAAAGCGGCGGATGCTCTCGATCAGGTAGCGGTACGACGCCTCGTCCTTGGCAACATACTTGCCGATCTGCGGCACGAGCTTCTCCGAGTAGGCGTCGTAGACCCGCCCGAAGCCGGGCCAGTCGGTGGTCGAGAACTCGAGACAGAAGAAGCGCCCGCCGAATTTCAGGACGCGGTGCGCCTCGGCAAGCGCAGCGGGGATGTCGGTGACGTTCCGGATGCCGAAGGCGATGGTGTAGGCGTCGAAGGCGTGGCTGGCGAAGCTGAGGGTCTCGGCATTCTCCTCGCGCCACACAAGGCCCGCGATATTGCGCCTTGCGGCGCGCTCCTGCCCGACGTCGAGCATCGTCGCGTTGATGTCGGCGACGGTGACCTCGGCGCCCTTCGCCGCCATGCGAAAGGCGATGTCGCCGGTGCCGCCCGCCATATCGAGGATCGCCTCGCCCGCGCGCGGCTTCACCATGCGAACGAATTCGTCCTTCCACGACCGGTGAAGGCCGGCCGACATGAGGTCGTTCATCAGGTCGTAGCGCCTGGCGACCGAGCGAAACACCTCGCCGACGCGCCGCGTCTTCTCGTGCGGAGCGACCTCTTCGTAACCGTAGCTGACTGTCTCGGACATGGGCGAGCGTCTAGCCGAGGGGCAGCCGAGGGGCAAACGACGCCATGCCGCATTTGACTCGCGGCGGCGCAACGGCATGATCCGGAACGATTCGCACGGCGGGACGACGAACATGGTCAAGTGGTTGAGGCTTGCGCAGCCGTCGGTTTCGCTCAACGCGCCGAACGTCAAGCTGCTCGAGCAGAAATACACGCAGGTCATCCCGCTCGACGCCACGCCGGTCGCCATCGTCCGCGACTATGTCCCGCCCGACGCGCGCCACTTGATCGTCAACTGCCACGGCAACCCCGACCCGGCGATCATGCTCGGCACGCGCATCCATGCCGACGATGTCGACGCCTTCGAGCCGATCGCCGCAATGCCAGATCTCAAGATGATCTGGTTCTCCGCCTGCAACATCGCAGGGAGTACCAAGGGCCATAATTTCTGCAAGAAGCTCGCCGCTGTCGCGCGCGTCTATGTCGTCGCGCATACGGCCTCGATCCCCGACCGCAAGTGCAAGACCAATTGCATCGAGGATTATATTTACGCGATGCGGACGGTGTTCAAGCCCAACGGCGAACTCCACAATCCGGAGAAATTCTACGACGAACTCGGCGAGTGGGGCGGCTTTCAGCAATACGGCTAGGCTGGCCACTGCCGCGTCCGGCGATTAGGCTGGCTCATGCCCGAACTCCCCGAAGTCGAGACCACGGTGCGCGGTCTGCGCCGCGTCCTCGAGGGTCGCCGCCTCGCCCGCGTTGAGCTGCGGCGTCCCGACCTGCGGCGGGCGTTTCCGGAAGGGCTGGTGCAGCGGCTCGTCGGGGCGCGGATTACCGGGCTGAGCCGCCGCGCCAAATACGGGCTGATCGCCACCGACCGCGACGACACGCTGATCTTCCATCTCGGCATGTCGGGGCGGATGCGCCTGGACCCGGCAGAGATCGAGAAGCACGACCATGCGGTGTTCTTCACCGAAGCCGAGGACGGAGCGGGGGGGCACGTCGTCGCCTTCAACGACGCGCGGCGTTTCGGGTCGCTCGACCTCGTGCCGACCGCGAACCTCGGCGCCTATCCGGCGCTCGCCGCACTGGGCCCCGAGCCGCTCGGCGTCGACCTCACCGACCATCTGCGCGCCGCGTTCAAGGGTCGCGCCGCCCCCGCCAAGGCGCTGCTGCTCGATCAGCGCGTCGTCGCGGGACTGGGCAACATCTACGTCTGCGAGGCCTTGAACTGCGCGCGCATCCACCCCGCGCGGGCGGGCGGGGTGGTTTCGGCGGCGAAGCTCAAGGCGCTCGCCGTCGCGATACCCAAGGTCCTCGACGATGCGATTGCGGCGGGCGGCTCGACCTTGCGCGACTTCGCGCAGGTTGACGGGACACTCGGCTATTTCCAGAAGGCCTTCCGCGTCTATGGCCGCGAGGGGCAGCCGTGCCCGCGCGACGGCCATGTCGTGCGCCGCATCGTCCAGTCGGGGCGGTCGAGCTTCTTCTGCGGCTGGTGCCAGAGGTAAGATACATGACCTACGAGACCGTCCTCACCGAGACGCGAGAGCGCGTCGGCATCGTCACGATGAACCGCCCCGAGGCGCTGAACGCGCTCAACCACCGCATGACGAGCGAGATCGGCGACGCGCTGGCGGCCTTCGACGCCGACCCCGGCATCGGCTGCATCGTGCTGACCGGCGCAGGCAAGGCCTTCGCCGCCGGGGCCGACATCAAGGAAATGGCCCCCAAGGGGTTCGCAGAGGTCTATGGCGAGGACTTCATCACCGCAACGTGGGAGGCTTTGACGCGCGTTCGCAAGCCCGTCATCGCGGCGGTCAACGGCTTCGCATTGGGCGGCGGCTGCGAGTTCGCGCTGATGTGCGACACCGCGTTCGCCGCCGACACCGCAAAGTTCGGCCAGCCCGAGATCAGGCTCGGCGTCATCCCCGGCGCAGGCGGCACGCAGCGCCTGACGCGCGCGGTGGGCAAGGCGGTGGCGATGGACATGATCCTGACCGGGCGCATGATCGACGCCGCCGAGGCGCTGCGCATCGGCCTCGTCGCGCGCGTCTATCCGGCGGCCGAGCTGATGGCCGAGACGCTCGCGGCGGCGAACGTCATCGCGGGCTATGGCAATCTCGCGGCGATGGCCGCCAAGGAGGCGACCAATCGCGCCTTCGAGACGACGCTGGCCGAGGGCGTGCGCTTCGAACGCCGCCTGTTCCACGGCCTGTTCGGCACGGCGGACCAGAAGGAAGGCATGGCGGCGTTCGTCGACAAGCGCGCGGCGGCGTTCACGCATCGCTGACGCACGGACTGGGCTGACGTGCGGACTGGGCTGACGCGCGGACTGGCAACGGCGCGCCGGTACGGTTACAAGCCGTGCGATGCACATTCACCCGCTGATTACCGATACCGCGACGCTAGCCGCTCTCTGCACCCGCCTCGGCACCGCCGACTTCGTCACGGTCGATACCGAGTTCATGCGCGAGAATACGTTCTACCCCGATCTCTGCCTCGTGCAGATCGCGGGCGGCGGCGAGGCGGCAGCGGTCGACCCCAAGGCTCCCGGCCTCGACCTCAAGCCGCTGCTCGACCTGATGGTCGAGAACACGCAGGTGCTCAAGGTCTTCCACGCCGGCGGCCAGGACCTTGAGATCGTCTATAATCTGACGGGCAAGACGCCGTATCCGCTGTTCGACACGCAGATCGCCGCGATGGCGCTGGGGCAGGGCGAGCAGGTCAGCTATACCAACCTCGTCCAGTCGTACCTCGGCATCGCCATCGACAAGGGCGCACGCTTCACCGACTGGGCGCGGCGGCCGCTCAACGATCGCCAGCTCGACTATGCCATCGGCGACGTCACCCACCTCGCGACGCTGTTTCCCAAGATGCTCGAAAAGCTGCGGAACACCGGGCGCGGGGTGTGGCTCGACGAGGAGATGGCGCGCGCCGGCGACCCCGCGACCTATGCGCAGGAGCCCGGCGACGCGTGGCAGCGGCTGCGCCTGCCGAGCCGCAAGCCCGAGGTGCTCGGGCGGCTGAAGGCGCTCGCGGCGTGGCGCGAGCACGAAGCGCGCGGCAAGGACGTGCCGCGCGGTCGCATCGTCAAGGATGAGACGCTGGGCGATCTCGCGGGCTCGCCGCCGCGCAGCCAGGCCGATCTGGCGAAGGTGCGCGGGCTGTCCGCCGCATGGGGGACCAACGACATCGGGCGGCGGCTGATGGCGGCGGTCGAGAACGCCGTGCCGATGGCGGCGGGCGAGATGCCGGTGCGCGAGGTGGCGCGCCCCGGCCTGACCAACGAGGGCGCGCTGATCGCCGACCTGCTCAAGCTGCTCCTCAAGGTTCGCGCCAAGGAGGCCAATGTCGCGCCCAAGCTGATCGCCCGCGCCGAGGAGCTGGAAGCGATCGCCGGCGGCGTGCGCGACGGTCTCGCGGTGCTCGGCGGCTGGCGCCTCGATGTCTTCGGCAAGGACGCGCTGGCGCTCGTCGAGGGGCGCCTCGGGTTCGCGGTCCGCGACGGCAGGATGGTGATGAGCGCGCTTTAGCGGGGCCAAGCGCGGTCGGGCGTCGTGACCGCGCTTTTCCTGCATCGTCATCCCGGCGCACGCCGGGACCCATCGCCTGAGTTGGGGAGATGGGTCCCGGCGCACGCCGGGATGACGGGCGGAACGGAGTCAGCGTCGCCCCGAACAATAACGGGTCTAAGAGCCTATTCGGCACAAAAAGCTTGACTAGTGCGACGCTATCGGGTAAACAAATCCCAGCCTGACGAATCGCGCCCCGACACACCGGGGCCGCCGCCGGGCTCCCTGTAAATCCCGGCGCGGCCCGGCTGCCTGTCACGGCGGCGCGGACGCGCCCCCAGCGCGGGAGGTGGCGATGCGCGGTCGGAGCAGCTTGCGTGACGATCTTGAACTTCAGGCCCGCTTTCTGGCGGCGCTTGGCGACACAAGGCTGTTTGCCACGGCAGCGCGCGCCGTGGGAACAACTGTCAAACAGGTAAGCCGCTTGCGCGCGAGCGATCCGCATTTTGCGGCGCGCTGCCGTGTCGCGCTCGGCGACCCCGATGGTGGGCCGGGCGCGCGCACGGTCCTGACATCGGTTCAACGCGAAACTTTTCTTGCGGAACTTGCACAGGGTCGGGGTGCCGCGCGCGCGGCAGCCACTGCCCGCACCTCGTACGGGACAGTGTCTCGCCTGCGACTGAAAAGCCCGGCTTTCGCGCGGCGCATGGCTGAAGCACGCGCCATGGCGCGCGAGTTTGCCGAGGATGAATTGCTGTGTCGCGCCCTCGACGGCTTCGTGCGCGTCGACACCAAGGGCGGGGTCGAACGCCGCATCGTGACGCAGGAATGGCGACCGTTGCTGGCGTTCGTATTGGGTCGCCCGGCTGGCGCCGCAGAGGGTGGCGGACGCTACAAGCTCGTCGAGCTGACCCCCGCAGCGGTCGCGGCGGCCAAGGCCAAGGTGACGCGGATGCTGACGCTGCGCGGCGGCCACGCCTGGGCGGACGCTGAGCTTGCCGAGCCGGGGCCGCGCAATCTGCACGCGTTGGCGGTGGAAGACGCGGCGTGACCCCCGCCCCGACCGACACCGCGACGTTCGACGCGCTGCTTCGCGACACCGCGCCCGCGCGCATCGCAGCGGTTGCGGCGACGCTCGACGCGCCCGATGCTGCGGTGCTCGCGGAAGCCTATCTGGCACGCGCCGCGCAGGAACCGCCGCTGGGCGACTGGGCGACGTGGCTGATCCTCGCGGGGCGCGGCTTTGGCAAGACGCGTGCCGGGACGGCGTGGATCGACGGGCTGGCGACGGCGCGGCCCGGCATCCGCCTGGCGCTCGTCGGCGCGACGATCGCCGACGCGCGCAGCATCATGGTCGAGGGCGAATCGGGGATTCTCGCGGCCAATCCGCGCGTCGCCTTCCGCCCCGCGATGCGGCGGCTCGAATGGCCCGGCGGGTCGACCGCGCTGCTCTATTCGGCCGAGGAACCGGGATCGCTGCGCGGTCCCAGCCTCCAGGCCGCGTGGGGCGACGAGGCGGCGCGCTGGCCCGACGGCCCCGCGATGCTCGCCAACCTGCGGATGGCGTTGCGGCTCGGGACGACCCCGCAACTGCTGCTCACGACGACGCCGCTTCCCCTCAAGTGGTTGAAGGATTTGAGCGTCGCGCCCGATGTGGTGGTGACGCGCGGGCGTTCGGCGGACAATGCGGGCGCGCTGCCAGCCGCTTTCCTGGCGGGACTGACGCGCGACTATGGCGGCACCGCGCTGGGGCGCCAGGAACTCGACGGCGAATTCGTCGAGGACCGCGAAGGCGCGCTGTGGACGCGGGCGCGCCTCGACGCCTGCCGCATCGCGGTTGCGCCGCCGCTCGTCCGTGTCGTCGTCGGGGTCGATCCGCCGGCGGGCGCAGGCGCGCGCGCCGACGCCTGCGGCATCGTCGTCGCCGGGCTCGACGCGAACGGGCGCGGCGTGGTGCTCGCCGACCGGACCGTGCAGGGCCTCGACCCGGCGGGCTGGGCGCGTGCGACGGTCGCCGCCTATGACGACTACAACGCCGACCTGGTTATCGCCGAGGTCAACAACGGCGGCGCGATGGTCACCGCGACGCTGCGCGGCATCGACGACCGTCTCAACGTCCGCGCCGTCCACGCCAGCGCCGGCAAGGTGGCGCGCGCCGAACCCGTCGCCGGGCTTTATACGGCGGGCAAGGTGAGCCACGTCGGTTCGCTCGGCCTGCTCGAGGACGAGCTGTGCAATCTCGGCACCGGCGGCGGCTGGTTCGGTGCGTCGCGCTCGCCCGACCGCGCCGACGCGCTCGTCTGGGCGCTCACCGACCTGATGCTCGGCAAGCGGCGCGGGGTGCCGGGGGTGCGCTGCCTCTAGCCGTCTCCCTGCAGGGGAGAGGGACAGGTCGCGCCCGCGCGCGACCAGGGCTCCGGGGCGAGCAGAAGGCTCGCTCGACGCATCCCCTCCTCTCCGTCTCCCTGCCGCCAAGCGGCGGCTGTCCCTCCCCCTCAAGGGGGGAGGGGAGAAAGGAAATCCCATGAATCTACCGTTCTTCGGGCGCAAGGCGCGCCCGCCGCAGGCGCGTGCCGCGCCGTGGCTGTCGAGCTATGCCCTCGCCGACCCGCCGCGCAGTTACGAGGCGCTCGTCCGCAGTGCCTATCTGGCAAACCCCGTCGCGCAGCGTGCGGTGCGGATCGTCGCCGAGGGAGTCGCCGGCGCGCCGCTGCTCAGTGCGCCGCCCGCGCACCCCGCGCTGGCGCTGTTCGGGCGCGACGGCGCGCTGATCGAGACTATCGCCTCGCACCTGCTGCTGCACGGCAATGCCTGGGTCGAGGTGGCGTGCGGCGCGGGCGGGCTGCCTGCCGCGCTGTACGCGCTGCGCCCCGAGCGCGTCACCGTCGAGGCCGACGCCAGCGGCTGGCCGATCGCCTATCTGTACCGCACGGGTGACCGCGTGACGCGCTATCCCGCCGACGCGCGCGGCGGCGGGCTGCTCCATATCCGCGGCTTCCATCCGCTCGACGATCATTACGGACTGGGCTGCCTGGGGGCAGCGGCGGCGGCGGTCGAGGTCCACAACGCGGCGGCGAAGTGGAACAAGGCGCTGCTCGACAACGCCGCGCGGCCGTCGGGGGCGCTGGTCTACGATCCCGGCGACGGGTCGGTGCTGTCGGCGGCGCAGTTCGCGCGGCTCAAGGACCAGATGGGTGAGCAGTACAGCGGCGCGACCAACGCCGGGCGGCCGATGCTGCTCGACGGCGGGATGAAGTGGCAGCCGCTGTCGCTGACCCCCGCCGAGATGGACTTCGTCCGCGTCCGCGACACCGCGAGCCGCGAGATCGCGCTGGCGTTCGGCGTGCCGCCGATGCTCGTCGGCCTGCCCGGCGACGCGACCTATGCCAATTACAAGGAAGCCAATGTGGCACTCTGGCGGCTGACGCTGCTGCCCTTGGCGGCGCGGATCTTCGGCGGCCTGTCGAAGCATCTGCAGGACTGGTGGCCCGATCTGCACCTCGATCTCGACCGCGATCAGGTCCCCGCGCTGGCGGCGGACCGCGAGCGGCTGTGGGGGCAGGTGTCGGGCGCGACCTTCCTGTCGGACGACGAAAAGCGCGCGATGCTGGGATTGGAGATGGGGCGATGACGGGCATGGCGGGACTGCTGGCGCGCGCGGCGGCCGAAGGTGCGGCACAGGCGACGCTGATCGACCTGATCGAAGCGGCGAGCGAGGCCGGCGCAACGCGTGCGCTGAACCGCATCGGCTTGCACGACGCCGACGCGGGCAAGGATATCGTCGAGCTGCGCCAGCTCATCCAGGGCTGGCGCGATGCCAAGACCAGCGCGCTGCGCGCCGCCGTGACCTGGGCGGTGCGCGGCGTCATCGCGCTGCTGCTGCTCGGCCTCGCGGTCAAGACGGGGGTGTTCGCATGAGCGATCTTCGGTTGGCGGGCTATGCCAGCGTCTTCGGGGTGCCCGACAGCGGCGGCGACATCGTGCGGGCCGGCGCGTTCGCGCGCACGCTCGGTGGCGCGGGCCGCTTCCCGCTGCTCTGGCAGCACGCGGTCGACGAGCCGATCGGGTTCGTCGAGCGGATTTCGGAAGACTCGCGCGGCTTGCGCGTCGTGGCGCGCGTCACCGCCGAGACGCGGCGCGGCGGCGATGCCGTGGCGCTGCTCAAGGCGGGGGCGCTCGACGGGTTGAGCTTCGGCTACCGCGTGCGCACCAGCCGCCCCGGTGCGCGGGGGGTACGCGAGCTGACCGACCTCGACCTCATCGAGGTGTCGCTGGTGACCTTTCCGATGCAGCGCGCGGCGCGGGTGCTGGCGGTGGAGGATGCATTCCCCCTCTCCCTCTAGGGGAGAGGGAGGGGCCCGCGCGCCACTTCGGCGCGTGGGAGGGAGAGGGGGCGGAGTCGCGTGTTCCCTCCGGCGCTTCGCCCCCTCTCCCTGTCGCCGAAGGGGCGGCTGTCCCTCTCCCCTGAAGGGAGAGGGAAGAATTCACAGGAGAAAATCATGACCTATGACACCAAGGCCGATACGCTCGAAGCCAGTTTCGACACCGCCCTCGCGCTCTCTGGCGACCTCGCCGCCGACGTCGCCACGCTCAAGGCCGATGTGGCGCGGCTCAACGCGCGCCCGCTGACGCGCCCCGTGCTCGGCGACACCAAGGCCGACACCGACCCGGCGCGCAAGGCGTTCACCGATCGCTATCTTCGCAAGGGGCTGGAGGTGGTGCCCGAGACCAAGTCGCTGTCCGCCGGGGTCGCCACCGACGGCGGCGTCGCGGTGCCGCGCGAGATCGACGCCGCGATCGACATCACCCTCAAGGCCGCGTCGCCGATCCGCGCCGTCGCCAATGTGGTGAGCATCGGCAGCGTCAACTATCGCAAATTGATCGCCGTCGGCGGCGTCGCCAGCGGTTGGGTGGCGGAAGCCGCGGCGCGTCCCGAGACGGCGACCGAGACTTTCGTCGAGATCGCGCCGCCGATGGGCGAGCTGTACGCCAACCCGGCGGCCTCGCAGACGATGCTCGACGACGCGATGTTCGATGTCGAGACGTGGCTGGCAGGCGAGATCGGCAACGAGTTCGCGCGTGCCGAGGGGATAGCCTTCGTGAGCGGCAGCGGGGTGGCGCGGCCCAAGGGCTTCCTCACCTATCCGGTGACAAGCGCCGAGGACGCGGTACGTCCGTTCGGAACGCTGCAGTACGTCCCGAGCGGCGCGGCGGGAGCGTTCGTGTCGAGCGCCGGAGCGGACAAGATCGTCGATTTGGTCCACGCGCTGCGCGCGCCGTACCGCCAGGGCGCGACCTTCGTGATGAACGCCTCGACGCTGGCGCGTGTCCGCAAGTTGAAGGACAATAACGGCCAGTATCTGTGGACTTCGTCGCTGGGTGCGGGGCTGCCCGCGACGCTGCTCGGCTATCCGGTGATCGAGGCCGAGGCGATGCCCGATGTCGCGGTCGACTCGCTGTCGATCGCGTTCGGGAATTTCCAGGCGGGTTACCTGATCGCCGAACGGTCGAGCACGTCGATCCTGCGCGATCCCTATTCGAACAAGCCGTACGTGTATTTCTACGCGACGCGGCGCGTCGGCGGCGCGGTGGTGAACAGCGAGGCGATCAAGCTGATGAAGTTCAACGTGAGCTGAGGGGCGGCGGGCCCCTGCTTCCCCCTCCCTGCCCCGTGCGTCTTCGCACGGAGAGCGGGGAGGGACGGGGTGGGGCGCCTGGCTACGAAGGCCGCGTCGCGCGGTGAGACACCCCACCCCGACCCTCCCCTCTCTCCGCTTCGCGGGGAGGGGAGGGGGAAAAAGTCCCTCCCCCTCAAGGGGGAGGGGAAAGGACCCCCATGACCATCACCGCCGCGCAGATCGAAGCGTCGGGCTGGGTGCTGCGCGTCACGCTGACGGGCAGCCCCGGTTCGTTCGCGAGCTATGCGCTCGACCCCGACGGGTCGCCCAAGATCAGCCTCGCCTGCACCCACCCCGGTTTCGCGCCGTCGGGCGGCACGGCGGTCGCGGCGTCGCTCGCCCGAACCATTGTGGCGACGAAACCGCTGCGAAAGCCCGCGAACTACAGCGGCGGGGCGTTGCAGCCGTTCGTCGTCGACGAGACCGACAACGGCGACGGGACGATCAGCGTGCGCCTCGCGCTGAGCGACTATGTCCACGCCACCGAAACGGGCTTCACGGCGAGCTTTGCGGCAGCCTGGCGAACCGGGGAGGTTGCCGCGACGCCGACGGTGACCAATGTTTCGACCTTCGTCGCGGCGGTGCCGATCTTCCGCTGGTCGGACGTTCCGTACCAGCGCCAAGCGGGGGCGTTCGCGCTCGAATTGGTGGCGTGGTCGCACCATCCGCAGGGGCTGGCGCCGCTGGCGGGGGTGAAATTCACCGTCACCGACGGCACGACGGTCAAGACCTATTGGGCGACCGCGCTGTCGACCTCGACGCGGCATGGCGACAATGCGCGCGTCTATGGCGTGATGGTCGATCCTGCCACGGCGACGGCGCTGACGGCGGGGCTGCTGCGCTGCGATGCCGAGCTGTATCCGTGGCTGGGGGCGATGCGCTCGACCGACCCGGCGGGAACGCGGTCGATGAGCGGGCTTGCCACTACCAGCTTCAACACGCCCGCGCAGACGCCCTTCACGGTGGCGTGGGATCCCGGCAGCACGCGCTACGGCGGCTTCGCGCTGCTCGATCCGGTCAACGGCACGACGACGGCGAGTGCCGCACAGGTTCAGACGACGCTGGCATTGGCGCGGACGGTCGCGGCGGCGTCACGCCCGCGCGACGTGACGACGGCGATGCAGGCGGGGTATCTCGCCAGCCGCAGCCTGGGCGCGACGAACGGGCAAGCGTCGCAGACGCGCGCGCTCGACGGGCTGACGATCGTCGTGCCGGCGGGGACGAGCCAGATCGGCACGACGGCGATCACCTATGGCAGCGGCACCTACGAGGCGTGGCTCGAGATCGTCGGCGACCCGGCGGACGCCAACCCGCGCGCCAACTGCATCGTCCAAGGCGCGAGCGTCTCGGCGGTCAGCCGCGTGACGCGCGCGCGCTTCGCCAATCTGAGTGTCGAACTCGACACCGTCGGGGTGTTCGACAGCGTGCTCTACTACTGGCTCGACAATGCCGAAGTGCGCGGCAAATCGGGCAAGGAAACCACGGCGGGGACGATTTCGACGACCACGGGCGCGCTCTATTACACGCGCTCGCGGGTGTGGAAGACGGCGCGCGGCATGACCTTCCAGTCGTTCCACCGGCCCTTCCTGATCCGCGCCTGCGAGGGCTCGCGGCGCATGGAGGCGATGGCGGTGCTCGGCTGCACCTTCCTGGGCACGGCGGTCGACACCTACGCCCCGGCGGCGGGGACGAGCGGCGAGACTTATGCGACGGGCGGCTGGGGCAACCAGAACAGCGGCAACGGCGACCTCGGCAGCCAGGAGGACGTCATCGTCGCGGGCAACGACCTGCGCAACCAGACGCTGCGCGTGTGGCGGCCGGCGAAGCTGCTCGCCGCGACGGCGGGGACGCCGAACAATAGCTATCGGCGGCAGGTGTTCGCCAATAATCTGTGCGAGCGCGTTAGCGCCGGGGCATCGACCGAACCCTTCTGGTCGATCGGCGAGGACGAGTCGGCGACGATCAGTTACAACATCGTCGAAGGCAACAGCTTCGTCGGCGAACGCTGCAATGTGTTTTATTCGGACCCGCTGCCGACGAGCGTCGCGGAGACCAACAGCCAGCTCAACCAGGCGTTCGGCAACCGCTTTGCCAACAACGTCTGCGACTGGGTAGCGACCAAGCACGACGCCTTTTTCGACGACACGACGGCGACGCGGCGCGGCAGCGCCAACGGCTATCGCCCGCAGATGACGGCGGCTTGGTCGGTGATCTACGGCGTCGGCTGGGAAGGCAATTACGATTACGGTCGCCATCCGAGCGCGGGCAATTTCGGCCATGAATATTTCGGGCGACGCAGTGTCCAGATGGTGGCGGGTGTACCGAATTGGCCCGCCGACCGGTCCAAATACGGATCGCCGACGACGGGCGGCGGGACGTACAAGCCGCCCACCGGATCGGCGCTGATCGGGCGCGGGCTGCGGTCGAGCAGCGACCGCGACCGTGGCGGGGTGACGCGGGTGGTGCCGTTCGCGAGCGGGTCGGTCGATACCGCCGCCCCGGTGGCGCTGAGCCCGGCGAAGGGAACATCGGTTTCGCGGGCTGCGAGTCCGGCGGTCGGCTGGCGCGTGACGCTGGCGGCGGCGGCGGCGCGGTCGCTGGGGCGTGCGGGGTCGCCGGTGGTGGCGTGGCGCGGAACGCTGGTTCCGGCAGGGTCCAAATCGGCAATGCGCGGGACCATAGCGTCGTTGCGCTGGTTCGCGGTGCTCGCCCCCTCGAACGCGCGAGCTTCGAGCCGCAGCGGTTCGGCGGTCATCGGCTGGCGCGGGGCGCTGGTACCGCGCGGGGGGGCTTCGGCGTGGCGCGGGGCGGGGCCGATGCTCGGCGCGCTCGGACCGACTGTGTTCGAACTCGCCCCCGTCGCGGCGCGGAGCAGTCTGCGCGACCGTGGGGTGGCGGTGCTGCCCGACCTGATTTTCGCAGGCGCGGGACGGCTGGTGCACGTCGAGGGCGATCTGCGCGTGCGATTGGTCGCGGGGGACTAGCGCTGCCCCCTCCCCTCCCCGCGGCACGCGGAGAGAGGGGAGGGTCGGGGTGGGGAGTCTCACCGCGCAACGCGGACTCCGTGGCGAAGCACCCCACCCCGACCCTCCCCTCTCTCGGTTCGCAAGCGCTCATCGGGAGGGGAGGGAGAAGGAAGGTCCGCGCTCTCCCTCGCATCTTCGCCCCCTCTCCCTGGCGCGCAAGGGCGCGCCTGTCCCTCTCCCCTGGAGGGAGAGGGCTTCAGTTTCCCAACCCTCCATCCGGAGTTTCCAACATGGCCAAATACGTCAATCCCGCCGTCCTCGACGGCGCGCTGAACATCGTCGCGACCGCGACGCGCATGGTCGCGCTGAGCGGCCAGCCCGCCAACTACGCCGCCGCCGACACCGGGCGGCTCGCCGAGGCGTCGCTGGCAGGGGGCGACTTCGCGCTCGCGGTGGGCGATGTCTCGGGGCGCAAGGTGAGCATCGCGGCGAAGTCGGGGCTGTCGGTGATCGCGGCGGGGACCGCCGACCATGTCGCGCTGCTCGACGGCACGCGACTGCTGTACGTCACGACGTGCCCGACGCAGGCGCTGCCGAGCGGCGGCACGGTGAGCATCGGCACGTGGTCGGTCGAGATCGGCGATCCGAGCTGAGCATTGCAAGTCCCTCCCCCCTTGAGGGGGAGGGACAGACGCGCCCCTTCGGCGCGTCAGGGAGAGGAAAGCGCGTGCAGGCTTGTTCGGCGCTTCCCCTCCTTTCCCTCTTTCTGGTCGCCGAATGGCGACCTGTCCCTCCCCCTCAAGGGGGGAGAGGAAAGGATTTTCCATGGCCTTTTTCCTCAAGGACCCGTCCGCGACGCTCGAATATGCCGTCGACTGGGGCGCGGGCTATCTCGCCGGGCAGACGATTTCGGCGTCGCGCTGGAGCGTCGCGCCCGACGAGCCCGGCGGCGTCGCGGTGATGGGCAGCGTCGGCGGGGCGACGCGGACCGGGGCGACGCTGTCGGGCGGCGTTCCCGGTCGTATCTATCGCGTCGTCAACCACGTCACGTTGAGCGACGGGCGCAGCGACGAGCGCGGCATCGCGCTGCGCGTCGAGGACCGGTGATGCTGGCCGAGGTTTTGCCGATGGCCGTCGCGCCGGTCGCGATCGACGAGGTCAAGGCGTTCCTGCGGCTCGAAACTTCGGCCGAGGATGCGGTGATCGCGGGGTTCGTGCGCGCCGCGAGCGGGTTGGCCGAGGCGTTCACCGGACAGTGGCTGATCGCGCGCGACTTCACCGAGGCGCTGGCAGGCCTGCCGACGTGGCAGCGGCTGGGGGTTGCCCCGGTGGTGGCGATCACCGGCGCGCGCGACGCGGGCGGGGCGCTGCCGGGCGGGGCTTATGAGACCGACATCGACCGTCACGGCGCGGGGTGGGTGCGGTTGTTGCGCGGCACGGCGGCGACGCGCGTGACGGTGAGCGGGCGTGCGGGGCTCGCGGCGGAGGGCCAGCTCAACCTGGCCAACGCCAACTTCCGGCTCGGCACCCCCGAGGCGGCCAAGGCCTTGGCGAGCCTCGCCGAGCGGACGTCGAGCGGCTCGTAGACGACCGGAATCCGCTCCGGGCAAACGTACTGCGCCCAGTGGTCCTTGCGGCCGCGATCGACCTTGAAGCGCTCGTAGTCG
>CAXTSL010000040.1:0-4280 GCA_964246975.1 uncultured Sphingomonadaceae bacterium | reverse complement strand
GCGGCGGACTGGAACGGCGTGCCCGAAGCGGTGCGGCTGGGGGTGGTGCGGATGGCGGCGCATCTGTTCGCGCACCGCGACGATCCCGAGGCGGCGGCGCTGCCGGGGGCGGTGAGCGCGCTGTGGCGGCCGTGGCGGGGGGTGGGGGTTTAGTCGCTCTGCTCCCTCCTCTCCCCGCGAAGCGGAGAGAGGGGAGGGTCGGGGTGGGGTGTCTACGGGCGGGACGCGGACTTTGTTGCGAGACACCCCACCCCGACCCTCCCCTCTCTCGGTTCGCCAAGCGGCTCACCGGGAGGGGAGGGGGAAGATCGCTTCGCCCCCTCTCCCTCCCACGCCCGAAGAGGGGCGCGGGCCCCTCCCTCTCCCCTGAAGGGAGAGGGGACAGGAGTTATCCATGACCGAATTCACCGGCCTGCTCTGCGAGCGGGTGCATCTCGAACATTGGGCGGGCGATCCCGACGGCGGTGCGTGGGTCGCAGGCGGCGATGCGTGGGCGGCGCTGGTGCCCGTCGAGCCGGGGCCGGGGGTGTTGGGCGAGGGGCGCGTGTCGCGTCCGCGCTATCGGCTGACCTTGCGCGCCGGCCCGGCGGTGACGCTGGCGACGCGCTTCGTGTGGCGCGGGCGCGTGTTGGCGGTGCTGCGGACCGAGCCCGACCCGCGCCTGCCCGACCGGACGACCTGTCTCGTGGAGGATCGCGGATGACCCAGTTTCAGAATTTGCTGGCTGCCATCGAGGCGCGCGGCAAGGCGGCGGCGCGGGCAGCAACGGGGCGGGCGGGGGATCGCCTTGCGGCGGCGGCGGCGCGCGACCTGCCCGGCCTCAACGTCATGCGTGACGGCGACGACCTTGTACTGAGTGCGCCGCGTCTGGGGGCGCGCGCCTTCGGGTCGCGGCGGGCGTTGCCCGATCCGCGCCTGACGGGCTTTGTTGCGGGGGCAAGGCTGTGAGCGATCTCGTGCAGACCGCATTGCGCGCCGCGCTGGCGGGCGTCGCGGGCGTCAGCGGCGTGTTCGATGCGGTGCCCGTCGAGGCCGCCGCGCCGTATCTGACCATCGGCCCCGATGCGTGCTCGGACTGGTCGACCAAGACGAAGGCGGGGCGCGAGCATCGCGTCCTCGTCGAAGTTTGGGACGACCGGGCGTCATATGCGCGGACGAAGGATTTGCTGGCGCGCGTCGAGGCGGCGGTGCTGCCGCTCGGCGGGAACGCGGGCGGCTGGCGCGTCGCGCACGTGCTGTTCGTGCGCTCGTTCGTGACGCGCGATCCCGACGGCTGGACGCACGGCGTCGCCGATTTTCGCATTCGCACCGAGGAGATTTGATATGGCTTCCGAGAAGGGCAGCGCCTTCCTGCTCAAGGTCGGCGACGGCGCGACGCCGCCCGCCTACGCGACGCTGGCGGGCCTGCGGACGACGCAGTTGAGCATCAACGCCGACACCGTCGTCATCACCAACAAGGGCTCGGGCGGCTGGCGCGAGCTGTTGTCGGGGGCGGGGGTGCGCGCCGTATCGCTGTCGGGGGCGGGGGTGTTCTCGGGCTCGAGCGCCGAGGCGCGCGTCAAGGCATCGGCGCTGGCGGGGACGCTCGACGATTATCAGGTGAGCTTCGAGAGCGGCGAGCGGCTGACGGGGCGGTTCCTGATCACGCGGCTCGATTATGCGGGCGATTTCAACGGCGAGCGAACGTACACCGTGGCGCTGGAATCCTCGGGCGCGGTGGCGGTGTCGTGAGCGGGGGGCTTGGCACCGGGAGTCGCGTTGCGGAGCGAGACACCCCACCCCAACCCTCCCCTCTTTCCGCTGCGCGGGGAGGGGAGGGAGCCAATGCGGTGCGCGGGGAGGCTGCGGTCGTCGTCGGCGGGCATTGCCTGGTGCTGCGGTCGAGCTTTGCGGCGCTGGTTGCCGCCGAGGCCGAGCTGGGGCCGTTGTTTTCGCTCGTCGAGCGTGCGGCGGGCGGCGGGCTGACGCTCGCCGAGCTGGCGGGGCTGTTCTGGCATTGCCTGCGCGAGCTGCCCGACGGCTGGACGCGGGCGCGGTTTTCGGACGCGCTGGTTGAGGCCGGGCTGGCGGCGGCGACGCCGGCGTTGCGGGTACTGCTCGGGCAGGTGCTGGGTGGGTGGTGACTTGCTTCCCGCCCCCTCAACGGGGAAGGGGACATTCGCCCTCGCAGCCGCCTTCGCCGCCCACCTCGCGCAGCGCCTCGGCTGGCCGCCCGACGTCTTCTGGGCCGCGACGCCTGCCGACCTGCGCCTCGCGCTCGGACCTGCGGCCGAAGCCGACACGCTCGATCCCGGAACCCTGAAGCGGCTGATGGAGGCCTATCCCGATGGATGAACTCGACACCCTCGTCGTCAAGGTGCGCGCCGACACGTCGGGCTTCGCGGCGGGCGTCGCGGACATCCGCGCGCAACTCGACGGCCCGCTGGCGAGCGGGGTCGAGGCGGCGGGGCGCGGCCTCGAACGCTCGCTGGCACGTGCGGTGGTCGGCGGCAAGCTCGGCTTCGACGATCTGAAGCGCGTCGCGCTGGCGGCGCTGGCGGACATCGCGGCAGGTGCGGTGCGCAGCGACCTGCGCGCGCTGACCGGCGGCGGCGGCGGGACAGGCGGGCTGCTCGGCAGCCTCGCGAGCGCAGCGGCGGCGCTGTTCGGCGGTGCGCCGGGGCGCGCCACGGGCGGCCCGGTGACGGGGGGCAGCGCGTATCTCGTCGGCGAGCGCGGGCCCGAATTGTTCGTGCCGACGAGCGCCGGGCGGGTGCAGCCGCTGGCGCAGGGGCGCGCGCCGGTCAGCGTCACGGTCAACGTCGCCGCACCGCACGACGCGTCGGCGGCGGTCATGCAGCGGACGGGAGCGCAGGTGGCGCGCGCGGTCAGCCGCGCACTGGATAAGGCGCAACGCTGATGCTCAACCACTGGCTCGCGACCGCCGCCGACCGGCAGCGGATGGATTTCATCAAGCGCTTCGACGCGCGTTTCTGGACGGTCGATTTTCCGCGTCCGATGCTGGCGAGCGTGACGACGAACGGCGCGCGGTCGTTGCAGGTCGATTGCGCGTTCCTGAAGCAGAACGATCTGGCGGGGCTGATCTGGGAGTCGGCCGACCGCTTCGATCACCCGCTGCTCGGTTATGACACGAACCGCGACTATTGCGGTTGCACGCTGTCCTTTCGCTGGCAGGACGACGGCGGCACGGTGGCGCTCGACGCGGTCAACGGCCCGGTGTTGACCATCGAGGGGCGCGACGCGGGGGGCGTGGCGCGCGCGTGGTACGTGCGGCTGTGGAATTACGCCGTTGGCGCGCCGGGGGATTGCCGCATCGCACTCGACTTCGACGCGCTCGACGGCGGCTTCCTGCTGCCGTCCGAGGCGCAGCGCGTGTGGGCGGGCGACATCGACCGGATGTTCGTGTCGCTGGTGCCGCGTGGCTATACCGGGGTCGATGCGCCGCTGGCGGCGGGGTCGAACGCGCGCGTCACGCTGAGCGAGATCGCCTGCGACGGGCCGACCTCGACGCTGCCGATCGGCGATGCCTTCGTGCCGCCGCATGGCTTGCGGATCGCGAACGGCTACGACGATTGCTACAACTTGACCCCGGCGCGGTTGCTGCGGAACTTCGTCCAGCTCGGCTATGGCGGCGTCGTCGATCATTATGTCGGCATGAGCCACATGCCCACGCTGGCGTGGGACGGGGCGGGGTATCGCGCCTCGGGCGGCCTCAGTGGCCCCGCGACGGCGTGGCACGCCGATTTCCTGAGCCGCGCCAGGGCGAGCGGCTTCGAGATCATCCTGTCGCTGTCATTCGAGCTGTTCGACGCGCTGTGCCCGGAGACCTGGAAGCAGCGCGATGCCGACGGTGCTGCTGCGGCGACGGGCTATGCGCCGCCGTCGACTTTGTTGTCGCCGTGTAGCGCGGCGGCAATGGCGTGGCTGCGCGGTATCGCGCTGGCGTTCGTCGCGCTCAGCGTCGCAGCGGGGCAGCGCGTGCGCTTCCAGATCGGCGAGCCGTGGTGGTGGGTCGGCGCGGATCAAAAACTATGTGCGTACGACGCCGCGACGGTGGCGGCGTATCTTGCCGAAACCGGGCTGACCGCGCCGCCGATCCGGGATGTGCGGAGCGTTACGACAACAGCGCAACGCGCCTACCTCGACTGGCTCGGCGGCAGGCTCGCCGCCGCGACGCTGGCGCTCTGCGATGCGGTGCGGGGTGCCGCGAGCGGGGCGGAGACGCTGCTGCTCGTCTATGCGCCGCAGGTGCTGCGCCTCGACGCGCCCGAATTGCACCG
>CAXTSL010000039.1:3166-25391 GCA_964246975.1 uncultured Sphingomonadaceae bacterium | reverse complement strand
GCTCGACGGGACCATCCAGAACGACATCCTTAAGGAGTTCATGGTCCGGAACACCTATGTCTATCCGCCCGCGCCCAGCATGCGGATCGTCGCCGACATCATTGCCTACACCTCGGCCGAAATGCCCAAGTTCAATTCGATCTCGATCAGCGGCTATCACATGCAGGAAGCCGGGGCGACGCAGGTCCAGGAACTCGCCTTTACCATCGCCGACGGCATGGAATACGTCCGCGCCGCGCAGGCGCAGGGGTTGGATATCGACGCTTTCGCCGGACGTTTGAGCTTCTTCTTCGCCATCGGCATGAACTTCTTCATGGAAGTCGCCAAGCTGCGCGCCGCGCGCCTGTTGTGGCACCGCGCGATGACGCATCTCGGCGCGCAGTCCGAGCGATCGAAGATGCTGCGCACCCATTGCCAGACGAGCGGCGTGTCGCTGACCGAGGCCGATCCCTATAACAACGTCGTGCGGACGACGGTCGAGGCGCTCGCGGCGGTGCTCGGCGGGACGCAGTCGCTCCACACCAACGCCCTCGACGAGGCGATTGCGCTGCCGAGCGAATTTTCGGCACGGATCGCGCGCAACACCCAGTTGATCCTCGCCGAGGAGACCGGCGTCACCAACGTCGTCGATCCGCTGGGGGGCAGTTATTACGTCGAGGCGCTGACCGCTGAACTTGCCGACGCCGCCTGGGCGCTGATCGAGCAGGTCGAGGCCGAGGGCGGCATGACGGCGGCGGTCGCCAGCGGCACGCCGAAGCGCCTGATCGAGGAAGCGGCGGCGGCGCGCGGCGCACGCGTCGATCGCGGCGAGGATGTCGTCGTCGGGGTCAACAAATACCGGCTCGCGGCGGAGGACAAGATCGAGACGCTGTCGGTCGACAACGATGCGGTGCGCGCCTCGCAGGTCGCGCGGCTCGAGCGCGTCCGCGCCGCGCGCGACGGCGTTGCGGCGACGGCCGCCCTCGATACGCTGCGCGAGGGTGCCGCGGGCTCGGCCAACCTCCTCGCGCTCGCGGTCGAATGCGCTCGCGCGCGCTGCACGCTGGGCGAGATCAGCAGCGCGATGGAGGACGTGTTCGGGCGCTACGGCACGACGCCGGTCCCCGTCAGCGGCATCTATGGCGAAGCGTTCGCGGGCGACGCGCGCTGGACGAACCTGCAGGACGGCATCGCCGGGGCGACCGCACGGCGCGGCCATGCGCCCCGGATGCTCGTCGCCAAGATGGGCCAGGACGGCCACGACCGCGGGGCCAACCTCGTCGCCTCGGCATTCGGCGATCTGGGGTTCGACATCGTGCCGGGGCCGTTGTTTCAGACTCCCGCCGAGACCGCCGCGCTGGCGATCCGGTCGGACGTCGATGTCGTCGGCGCGTCGTCGCTGGCGGGGGCGCATCTGACGCTGCTCCCCGAACTGGTAACCCAGCTCCGCGACGCCGGCCGCCCCGACATCCGCGTCGTCGTCGGCGGCGTCATCCCGGCGGGCGACTACGAGGCGCTGTACGCGGCAGGCGTCGCGGCGGTGTTCGGGCCGGGCACGCACATCCTCGATTCGGCGGCGCAGGTGTTGCGCTTGCTGGGGCAGAATTTGCCGGATGGGGAGGGGTTGGCTGAGGCGGCGGCGTGATTTCCAAAGTATTCGTCATCCCGGCGAACGCCGGGACCCATCACCGACTGTGGGAGATGGGTCCCGGCGTTCGCCGGGATGACGGAGAAAAAGCGGGTCGTCCGAAGTGAATAACGGCGGCCACGTCTACATCCTCGCCAACCGCAGGCAGGGCGCGCTCTACGCCGGCGTTACATCGGACCTGCCGCTTCGCATCGGTCAGCATCGCGGCGGTGACCTCGGCGGCTTCACCCGCCGGTACGAAATCAAGCGGTTGATGTGGTTCCAACATTTCGAGTCCATCGAAAGCGCGATCCGCCGCGAAAAGCAGATCAAGGAATGGCGGCGGGCGTGGAAGATCGAGCTGATTGAAGCCGGTAATCCCGATTGGGATGACTTGGCCGTCAAGCTGTTTGGGTATCCGCCGCTGTGACGCTGGGCGGGAGATGGGTCCCGGCGTTCGCCGGGATGACGAAACAAGAGCGCCGGGGCGACTTAAAACTCGCCGTCATCCCGGCGAACGCCGGGACCCATCTCCGGATTTTGCGAAATGCAGACGGACGGTGGAGGCGGGACCAAGCGATAGCGACCGTCGACGCGAAATGCTTTAGAAGCGCGCGAGAAAGCGACGTAACTGGAGCCGAACAATGAATGGTGACGAGGATACAATGGGCCGAGCTGCAGGTGCCGCCGAGCCGCATACGGTTGTACGCGAAGCCAGCAGCGAAGCCGCGATGCAAGCCGGACGCGAGTGCTTCGACCGCTACCCCAATATGATGCGCGTGCGTGCCACGCCCGACCCGGAGTTCGAGCGGCAGATGCACGTCGCTCGCGAGCTCATACGTAAGAACTACAACGCCCTGCGCGAACTCGCCAAGAGTTAGGCCGCCCCATGTTCCTGAACTTCCTCGACGAACTCCGCGCCGCGAAAATCCCCGCGTCGACCAAGGAGCATCTGACGCTGCTCGCGGCGTTGCAGGCCGATGTCATCGACCGCAACATTGACGCCTTCTACTACTTGGCGCGCGCCACCTACGTGAAGGACGAGGGGCTGCTCGACCGCTTCGATCAGGTCTTCGCCAAAGTCTTCAAGGGGCTTGAAACGACGATCGAGACCGGGGCGGCGGAAATCCCCGAGGAGTGGTTGCGCCGCGTTGCCGAACTCAACCTGTCTCCCGAGGAAATGGCCGAACTCCAGAAACTCGGCTGGGACAAGCTGATGGAGACGCTGAAACAGCGCCTTGAGGAGCAGAAGGAGCGTCACCAGGGCGGCAACAAGTGGATCGGCACCGGCGGCAAGTCGCCGTTCGGGGCGTACGGGTCGCACCCCGAGGGCGTCCGCATCGGGCAGGACGGCAACCGCAAGAATTCGGCGGTCAAGGTCTGGGACAAGCGCGAGTTCAAGAACCTCGACTCATCGGTCGAATTCGGCACGCGCAACATCAAGGTCGCGCTGCGCCGCCTGCGGAAATTCGCGCGCGACGGTGCGGCGGACGAGCTGGACCTCGATGCGACAGTCTCGAGCACGGCGAAGAAGGCCTATCTCGATATCGTCATGCGCCCCGAGCGACATAACGCGGTCAAGCTGCTGCTGATGCTCGATGTCGGCGGGTCGATGGACCCGCATATCAAGCTGTGCGAGGAGCTGTTCTCGGCGGCGAAGTCCGAATTCAAGCACCTCGAATTCTTCTATTTCCACAACTGCCCGTACGAGGCGCTGTGGCAGGACAACAAGCGGCGCTGGTCGGAGCGGACGCCGACGATGGACCTGCTCCACAAATTCCCACACGACTATAAGCTGGTGTTCGTCGGCGACGCGTCGATGAGCCCTTACGAGATCAACTATCCCGGCGGCTCGGTCGAGCATTGGAACGAGGAAGCGGGCGACGTCTGGCTGGGACGGATGCTCGACGTCTATCACTCGGCAGCGTGGCTCAACCCGATCCCCGAAGGCAGCTGGGGGCACGCGCAATCGATCCAGATGATCAAGGGCGCGATGAAGGACCGCATGTATCCGCTGACGCTGGAGGGACTGGATCGGGCGATGCGCGCGCTGACGCGGACGCATTGAAAGCCGCCGGGCGTCGCTGACCGATCAAGATCGCTTTTGACAGGACGCTCAAGACGAGTCGCGCGGGATCAGGCCTGACGGAACACCGCGCCGCAGCGTGCATTATCCCGGCGGCCCGCGCCCTGTCGCGCGTCACCCGGAGGCCGGACATGGCGCTGCGCCGCACCTTCACCGTCGCGATATTATTCCCCCGCACGCTTGGCCAATGGCTCGGGCCGCTCGTCGTCGGACTGGTCGCTGCGGGATTTGCGGGCGTTTTGATCATCGCCAGCGGTTGGCTCGACCTGACCGCGTCGACGCCGCACCCGCAAGGGTGGGCGGGCCTGCTGCACTACATTTTCCGCCGCTCGGTCGCGCATCACAGCGCCGACATCGTGCCGCCCGTCGACCTCGAAGCTGGGCACCGGATCATCAAGGGCGCGGTTTATTACAGCCGGGTCTGCGCCAACTGCCACGCCGCCCCGGGTCTCGGCCAAAGCCCGGTCGCGCTGGCGATGCGTCCGCAGCCGCAATATCTCGTCACGCAGGTCGACCTCTACGATGCGCCCGGGCTGTTCTGGATCCTCCAGCACGGCGTCAAGTATAGCGCCATGCCCGCTTGGCCGGCGCGCGGTCGCGACGACGAGGTTTGGTCGCTCGTCGCCTTCCTGCGCCGCCTGCCGGGCCTGTCGAATGCCGACTATATCGCACTCGCGGGGGCCCCCGCCGACCCGCCGCCGGTGCCGCTCGGCAACCTGTCGAGCGCCACCTACCGCCCCGATATCGCGATGCCTGCCGCCGCCATCGGCCTGCCGCACGAATACAGCCTTACCCGACCCGCCGTCGCGTTCGGTCACGGCGGCGTCGGGGCCGCGCCGCAGGCCGCGTGCATCCAGTGCCACGGTGCCGACGGTGCAGGCCGCGCGGGCAGCAGCTTTCCCAACCTGACCCTGCTCGATGAAGCGACTTTCAACAAGGCACTCAAGGGGTTCGCTATCGGCGCGCGGCGCAGCGGCTATATGCAGCCGGTCGCGGCGCAGCTGACCGACGCGCAGATCGACGCGCTGCAGGCCTATTTTCATGCCCAGCCGCGCCGACCGTCGCCGCAGTTCGCGGCGTCGCCCGAGAGGCTTGCACTGGGCCGGTCGATCGCCGAGAACGGCGTGCCCGCCAAGCACGTCGCCGCCTGCCAAAGCTGCCACGACATCAACCGCGCCAACGCCAAAGCCTATCCCGCCATCGCCGGGCAGAACGCCATCTATCACCGCGATCAGTTGCGCCTCTACAAGACCGGCGCGCGCGGCGGCGGCGAGCCCGCAAACCCCATGCCTGCCGTCAGCGCGGGATTGACCGACGCGCAGATCGAGGCCGTCGCGGCGTACTACGGCGCGATGGCTCCTCAGGCCCCCGACGCAGTCGCCGAAGGGCCGCGGACAAAGCGTTAGGCCGCTTCCCCCGCCGTGGCGTTCGGTCTAGCAGCAGGCAGTCGCGAGCGGGCGGGAGACAGGGATGCTGCGAATCTTCTCACCGCGCGTCGGCGGCGCGGTCTGCACCAGCGACTGCGACCTGACGACGCTGCCCGCCGACGCGGTGTGGATCGACATGATCTCGCCGACGCCCGCCGAGGAAGCGTTCGTCGAGGCGGCGACCGGCGTCGGCGTGCCGACCCGCGACGAGATGGTCGAGATCGAGCCATCGAGCCGCATGTACCAGGAGAACGGCGCGATCTATGTCACCGCCAACCTGCTTTACGGCCACGACGCCAAGTCGCTGAGTTCCGGTCCGGTATCCTTCGTGCTGACGCCCGCGCACCTGATCACCGTGCGCTACGCCAGCCCCAAGGTCTTCGACATCGTCAAGCTGCACTTCGAACGCTCCGAACAGATGGGCAGCGATCCGTGCGGCGTGCTCGTTCATCTCCTCGATGCGATCGTCGATCGGCTCGCCGACGTGCTCGAGCATGTCGGATCGGACATGGACGGGATTTCGACCTCGACCTTCCGCCGTGCGGTGCCGGGGCGTCAGAGCCGCATGTCGACGGTCGCGCTGCAGGCGCTGCTGACGCGCGTCGGGCATGCCCAGGATGTCGTGTCGAAGGCGCGCGACTCCGCGCTGACGCTGGCCCGCCTGCTCGGCTTCCTGTCGTTCGCGACCGAGCGTGACCGCAAGGGCGCGCGCGAGCATCTCAAGACCTTGTCGCGCGATGTCGCGGCGCTGACCGACCATGCCAATTATCTCGGCAACAACGTCACCTTCCTGCTCGACGCGGTGCTCGGTCTAATCAACCTCGAGCAGGCGAATATTTCCAAGATCTTCTCGGTCGCGGCGATGGTGTTTCTGCCGCCGACGCTAATCGCCGGGATCTACGGCATGAATTTCGAGCATCTGCCCGAACTTCACTGGCACTTCGGCTATTATTACGCGCTCGCGGCAATGCTGGCTTCGGCAGTGGTGCCGTATGCGTGGTTCAAGAGCAAAGGGTGGCTTTAGCCGGAGCGGTGGAAACCTTTACCGCGGCGGGGCGGCGGTTACCGGAACGCCCTGGTCGGTCGGCATCGCGCGCAGCGGCGGGGCGGCGTCGGGGGTGCGGATCGCCGACCAGATCGGTTCGCCCTGGCCGTCGCGCGGGACTTCGCCGCTGGTGCCGCGCACCGGGCGCTCGCCGACATACAGCGGTGACGGGGCGCAGGCGGCGACAGACAAGGCAAGAAACAGGGTGCGGAACATGGCTCCAGCCCGTTACACTAGGCGACGGCTTTGACAAGACGGGACCAATGACCGGACGCGACCGTTGACCGCCCGCCCGCCCCGCGCGGTGCTGACCGCCTTCGACATGCGCGCCGTCGAGGGCGACGCGATGCGGCGCGGACTCGACGCGCGCACGCTGATGGAGCGTGGCGGGGCGGCGGCGGCGCGCGCCATCCTCGCGTATGACCCGGTGCCCAGCGCCGTCGTGCTGTGCGGCCCCGGCAACAACGGCGGCGACGGCTATGTCGTCGCGCGCCACCTGCGCGACGCGGGTGTTGCGGTGACCGTCGCCGCCGCCGCGCCGCCGCGCCGCAACCCGGCGTGGAGCGCCTTCCAGGACTGGGGCGGCACCATCGCCGCTTTGTCCGACGTGCCGCCTGCGGCTGCGATGATCGACGCGCTGTACGGCATCAGCCTGTCGCGCCCGCTCGACGACGAGGACAGTGCGGTGCTGTCGCGCCTCGCGCCGCACGCGCGGCTCAAGGTCGCGCTCGACCAGCCGAGTTTCGTTGCCACCGATACCGGCGCGTTGCTGGTGCCGCCGTCGCGCGCGCGGGGCCAGCATCTGCCGTGGTTCGACCTGACGATCGCGCTGGGCTCGTTGAAGCCCGCGCACCTGCTCGAACCGTCGCGGTCGCGCTGCGGTCGGATCGTCGTCGCCGATCTGGGGCTGGGGCCGCTGCCGCTGTGGCTGACCGACAACCCCGAACCGCATCTGCCGCACCCCGACCCGGCGACGCACAAATATGCACGCGGCCATGTCCTGACGATCGGCGGACCGAGCGGCTACGGCGGCGCGGCGCGGCTGGCGGCGCTCGCCGCGCTGCGCGCCGGTGCGGGGGTGGCGACGATCGCGGTGCCCAAGGGCGCGCTGGTCGAGAACGCCGCGCGGCTCGACGCGGTGATGCTGCGCGGCATCGACGACGGCGTGGCGCTGACCGCGCTGATCGGCGACGGGCGGGTGTCGGCGCTCGTCGTCGGGCCGGGGCTTGGCAAGGATGCCCGCGCCGCCGCGATGATCGACGCGGCGCTGGCGACCGGGCGACCGCTGGTCCTCGACGGCGACGGGCTGACGCATTTCGAGCGCGACGCGGCGCGACTGACGCGGCTGCTGCGCGGCCCCGTCGTGCTGACCCCGCACGAGGGCGAGTTCCGGCGCGTCTTCGGCGACCCCGACGGTACGGCGATCGAGCGTGCGCGGACGGTCGCGCGGCTGACCGGCGCGATCGTCGTGCTCAAGGGCCCGGCGACGGTGATCGCGCATCCCGACGGGCGCGCGCGGGTCAACGTCCATGCCAGCCCGGCGCTCGCGACGGCCGGGTCGGGCGACGTGCTCGCGGGCGTCATCGCCGGGCTGCTGGCGGGCGGCGGCGACGCCTTCGGCGCGGCGTGCGCGGGGGTGTGGCTGCACGGCGATGCAGGGCGGCGCGGCGGCGCGGGGCTGACCGCAGACGACCTGCCGGGGCTGTTGCCCGCCACACTGGCGGGGCTGGCTTGAGCGACGCCATCGACGGCAATCTGGTCGTCCGCATCGGCGCGCGCGGCGACGGCGTGACGGCGGACGGGCGCTTCGTCGCCCTCGCGGCACCCGGCGACCGCGTCGCCGCCGACGGCGGCATCACGCCGGGGCCGGGGCACCGGACGCCGCCCTGCCGCCACTTCCCAGATTGCGGCGGTTGCGCGCTCCAGCATGTCACCGACTCCGCCTACGCCGATTGGGCGGTCGCGCGCATTGCCAGCGCGCTCTTCGCGGCGGGCGTCGGCGTCGGGGCGTGGCAGCCCGTCCATCTGTCGCCGCCCCGCACCCGCCGCCGCGCGTCGCTGCGCGCCGTCAAACGCGGCGGGCAGGTCGTGCTGGGCTTCAATGCCGATGCCAGTCACCGCATCGTCGACATCCGCGAATGCCATGTCCTGCTCCCCGCACTGTTTGCGCTCGTCGCGCCGCTGCGCGCGCTGCTCGGGCAGGCGCTCGGGGACCGGCAGGGTGCGGGCGTCACGCTGACCGCGAGCGACACCGGCATCGACGTGCTGCTCGCCAACGTCGGCGCGCGCACGCTGCCCGAGATCGAGCGTCTCGCGGCGTTCGCCAATACGCACGACCTCGCGCGCCTGTCGGTCGAGACCGAGGCCGGGGTCGAGACCATCGCCGAGCGCCGCATCCCTAGCATAAGCTTCGGCGGCGTCACCGTCGGGCTGCCCCCCGCCGCGTTCCTGCAGGCGACGCGCGACGGCGAGGCGGCGCTGGTCGCGGCTGTGCTGGCGACGACGGCGGCAGCGGCGCGCGTCGCCGACCTGTTCACCGGGCTGGGTACCTTCGCACTGCCGCTGGCGCGCGTCGGCAAGGTGCTCGCGGTCGATGCGGCGGGGCCTGCCGTGTTCGCGTTGCAGGCGGCGGCGCGCGGCGCGGGCGTGCCGCTGCTGACCGAACACCGCGACCTGTTTCGGCGTCCGCTGACGCCCCCCGAACTTGATCGCTTCGATGCCGTGGTCTTCGACCCGCCCCGCGCCGGGGCAGCGGCGCAGGTCGCCGAGATCGCGCGTTCGAAGGTGCCGCGCGTCGTCGCGGTGTCGTGCAACCCCAGCACCTTCGCGCGCGACGCGGCGCTGCTGACGGGCGGCGGCTATCGCCTTGAGGCGCTCTGGCCGGTCGGGCAATTTCGCTGGTCGACGCACGTCGAACTGGTCGCGTCGTTCGTTCGATAGGCGCGGCTACCGCGCCGCCGCCGCGCGCCGCAGCCGGTCGTTGATCGCGACGCCCAGTCCGCGCTCGGGGATCGGGGCGACGGCGATGCCCGCCCGACTGCTCGCCTGCGCGTCGTGGAGCAGGTCGAACAGCCGCGCCGCCGCTTCGTCGACATCGCCCGCCGCCGACAGCGAGGCGTCGCCGCGCACCGCGCCGAAGCCGATGTGGAACTCGCGCAACGAAGCCGAGCGCGCGTCGAGGCGAACGGGCTGGCGCGGCGCATAGTGGCTGGCAAGCTGTCCGGGTGCGGTAATCGCGTCGCCCCCGACCGCGTTGATGCCCAGCCGCGCGGCGTCGATCGCGCCGGGACGCAGCAGCGTCACCGCCTCGCCGTCGACCGCGACGATGCTGCTTTCGACCCCTGCGTCGCACGGCCCACCGTCGAGGATCAGCGGGATACGCCCCTCGAGCGACTGCAGCACGTGTTCGGCGCGCGTCGGGCTGAGCCGCCCGCTGCCGTTCGCCGACGGCGCGGCGAGCGGCCCGGTCGTCGCCAGCACCGCCTGCATGACGGGATGCGCCGGGCAGCGCACCGCCAGCGTCGGCAGTCCGGCGCACACCAGCGATGCCACCGCCGCGCCGCGCCGCAGCGGCAGGACGAGCGTCAGCGGACCCGGCCAGAAGCGCTCGATGAGCAGTGCCGCGACGGGCTCGATCCGCACCAGCCGCGCCGCGACATCGGCGTCGGCGACATGAACGATCAGCGGGTTGAAGCTCGGACGGCCTTTGGCGGCGTAGATCCGCGCCACCGCGCGCGCGTCGTCGGCGCGCCCCGCCAACCCGTACACCGTCTCGGTCGGCAGCGCAACGACCTCGCCCGCCAGCAGCAGCGCCACCGCCTCGGCGATGCCGTCGGTGTCGGCGGGAAGTACGCGCGTCGTCCTATCGCCGTTTGGCCGGTCCATCGTCCGGCGCTATACCCCAGCGTCCCCGATCGTCCAAAGGCCCCCGCCCATGACCTACACGGCCCCGCTCGCCGAACAACGCTTCGTCCTCGACGAAGTCGCCGACATCGCCGGGCTCGCGGCGCTGCCGGGGTTCGAGGCGGCGACCCCCGATATGGTCGACGCGATCCTGTCCGAGGCCGGCAAGCTCGCCCAGAACGTCTTCGCGCCGCTCAACCGCATCGGCGACACGGTCGGTGCGGTGCGCGACGGCGACGACGTTCACCTGCCCGCCGGGTTCGCCGCCGCCTACGCGCAGTACGTCGAGGGCGGCTGGGCATCGCTCGGCGCGCACGCCGACCACGGCGGTCAGGGCCTGCCGTTCGTGCTGGCAAGCGCGGTGCAGGAACAGCTGACCAGCGCCAACATGGCGTTCAGCCTGTGCATGATGCTCAGCCAGGGGGCGATCGAGGCGCTGCAGGCGCACGCCTCGCCCGAGCTGCAGGCGACATACCTCAGCAAGCTGGTCAGCGGCGAATGGACCGGCACGATGAACCTCACCGAGCCGCAGGCGGGCAGCGATGTCGGTGCGCTGCGCTCGACCGCCGTCGCGCACGACGACGGCAGCTACCGGGTCAAGGGCACCAAAATCTACATCACCTGGGGCGAGCACGACGTGGCGCCCAACATCGTCCATCTGGTGCTGGCGCGGCTGCCCGGCGCACCGCCGGGAACCAAGGGCATTTCGCTGTTCCTGTGCCCGAAGTTTCTCCCCGACGGAACAAGGAACGACCTGCGTTGCGTGGGGCTGGAGCACAAGCTCGGCATACACGCCTCCCCCACCTGCACGATGGCGTTCGGCGAGCACGACAATTGCGTCGGCTGGCTCGTCGGCGGCGAGGGTGCCGGAATGCGCGCGATGTTTACGATGATGAATCATGCGCGCGTCAACGTCGGGTTGCAGGGCGTTGCGATCGCAGAGCGCGCCTACCAGGGCGCGCTGGCGTTCGCGCGCGAGCGCGTGCAGGGGCGCGGGCGGATCGTCGAATATCCCGACGTGCGGCGCATGCTGATGACCCTCAAGGCGTCGACCGAGGCGATCCGCGCGCTGGCCTACCTCAACGCCGCCGCCGTCGACCGTGCCCACGCCGCGGGCGATGCGAACGCGCAGGGGCTTGCCGACCTGCTGACGCCGATCACCAAGGCCTATGCCACCGACTTGGGCATAGAATTGTCGAGCCTCGCGATCCAGGTCTTCGGCGGCATGGGCTATGTCGAGGAGACCGGCGCGGCGCAGCACCTGCGCGACGCGCGCATCGCGACGATCTACGAAGGTACCAACGGCATCCAGGCGATGGATCTGGTGGGCCGCAAGCTGCCGCAGGGTGGCGGCGCGCACTGGCGGCGGCTGTTCGGCGAGGTGCGCGACACGGTGCGCGAGCTGCCCAAGGGCGGCGACCTCGGCGTCATCGCGCCATATCTCGACGACGCCCTCGTTGCGCTCGAGAACGCCAGCGTCTGGATGACGGGCAATAGCGGCGGCGGCGCGGCGGACGACGCGGCGGCGGGAGCGACCCCCTACCTGCGGATGTTCGGCATCACACTCGGCGGGTGGCTGTTGGCGAGGCAGGCGCTCGCGGCGCAGGTGCGCCTGAACGCGGGCGACGGCGACCCGGCGTTCCTCAACGCCAAGATCGCCACCGCGCGCTTCTTCGCCGAGCAGATCCTGCCGCAGGCCGCCGCCCTGCTCGGCGCCGCGACACGCGGCGCCAGCGGGCTGTTCGCGATTTCCGAGGAGGCGCTGGCGGCTTGATTGACTCCTCACGCGCGGCTGCCGAAAACGGTAGCGGGAGGACAACATGCCGCACGACCCGCGCGTCGACGCCTATATCGCCAATTCAGCGCCGTTCGCGCAGCCGATCCTGGCGCACCTGCGCGGGCTCGTCCACGCCGCCGCGCCCGACATCAAGGAGGCGATCAAGTGGGGCATGCCGATGTTCCTCCATGCGGACAAGATCGTTTCGAACATCGCCGCCTTCAAGGCGCACGCGGCGTTCGGGACATGGCAGCGCGACGCGGGCGGCAAGCAGGAACCGCGCCCCGAGGGCATGGGGCGGTTGGGTAAAATCACCGGCCTCGCCGACCTGCCGTCCGATGACGACATCGTGGCAATGGTTCGCGTCGCGATGGCGCAGGTCGACGCCGGCGGTTCGCTCTATGCCCGACGAGTGCCCAAGCCACCGCTCGACACGCCGCCCGACCTGCGCGGGGCGCTCGACGCCGTCGCCGCAGCGGCAGCGACGTTCGACGCCTTCCCGCCCAGTTGCCGCCGCGAGTACGTCGAGTGGGTGAACGAGGCCAAGCAGCCCGCCACACGCCTCAGGCGCATCGGCGAAACTGTCGCGTGGTGTGCCGAAGGCAAGCGGCGGAATTGGAAGCACGAAACGTGCTGACAAGCCAAGGGCGGGGCCGCCGTCGCAACCCCGCCCTCGCTCTCGCGCCAGTGGACTAGCGGCCCGAACGCGCGTCCTGTCGCGCCGAACGCAGCCCGTCGTTGAGGCGGTCGAGACGCGCCTGCAGCGCCGCCTCGTTGCCCTGCGACTTGCGCCCGTACCGGTCGCTGACCGCGCGATCGCGGGCGCGGATGGCGTTCAGCTCCCGCATCGCGCGATAGCTCTCGCCCTGCGTCAGCGTGCCGTCGTCGGTCAGGTTGCGAATGCGCTGTTCGATGCGCGCCTCGCGACTGCGCGTGTCGCGCGCCTGGTCGCGGCCGTCGCGCGGGTCGTAGCCCGCGACCTGCCCGCCGTAGCCGCTGCCCGACACCGCGATCCACGTACCGTTGGTGTCGTAATAGCCGCGCGTCTCGCCGCGCACCCAGCGACCGTTGGCGTAATAGCCCGGCTGCGGGTCATAGACCCAATTGCCGTTGGCATCGCGACGCGCCGCCGGCGCACCGGCAACCCAGCGCCCGTTGGCGTCGTAGCGGCCCGTCGTCTCGCCGCGGATCCAGCGACCGTTGTCGTAATAGCCGCTGACCGTCCCGGCGCGATACGAGTTGTCGGCCTCGTAATAGCCGTTGGCCGACGCCGGCACCCAATGGCCGTGCGCGTCGCGATAGCCCGCACGCTCGCCCTCGCGGGTCGAGGCGACATAGCGATTGTTGCTGTCGTAGTAACCGGCGGGAACGCCGTTCACCCAATTGCCTTCGCGGTCGTAATAGCCCGTCGCGGTGTCGGCGCGGACGTCGGTCGCGTGCCATGCGTTCTGACGGTCGTAGTAGCCATAGGCATGCGCGCAGTCGCCGGTCGAACGCGTCAGCTGGTTGCCCGCGACGCCGCCGCCCGCCGCGCCGAGTACCGCGCCGAGGCCCTTGTCGCCGTGTCCGGCGATGACGCTGCCGAGAATCGCGCCGATCCCCGCTCCGGCAACGGTGCCGACGACGCGGTTGGTGCTGCGCTCCTCGCAGGTCTGCTGCGCACTGGCGAGATTGGGCGAGAGCGCCGCAGCGGCGAGCCCGGCGGCGAGAATATAGTTACGCATCGAAAAAGCCTCTTGTTGACCGGCAGAGGCTGAATGCGTAACGAGGCTGCCAGTTCCAAAAAGGCTAAAACTAACCTAAATGACAGCTCATAGTGGATAAATAATGGAAGCTTGAGCGGTTAGGTACGCGATCAGAAGACGGCGCGCGCTGCGTCGATGGCGAGCCAGATGAGCGCGAGCGTGCTCAGCGCGAACATCGCGAAGCGCAGCGCGATGATGTTGGCGGTCGCTTGGACGAGGCTGTGGACGACGCGCAACGCCACATAGGCCCACGCCAGCGTCAGGTTGATCCCGCTACCCGCTGCTGCCAATGCCAGCACACCGCAGACCGCGTAGAACAACGTCGGCTGCTCCATCAAGTGGATGTAATTGTGCGCCTTCCATTGCGCCGTTTCGGGCAGCACGCCGTCGAGACCGCCGGGCTTACCGCCGCGCACAGTCTTGAGGTCGATGCCCGCCGCCTTCATCGCGGGCAGCCGCGCGACCACCAGCCACACCAGCATGACGAGCGACCAGAGGACGAGCGCGACGACGGGCGCGAGGATCGGACTGTGCATGTATTCCCCCATTCGATGATCGCCGATGCTGCCCGTGCCGCAGCGATTAGACAAGCGTTGCCGCCGCGCCGCGCCCCCCTTAAAAATTTCATCCATGACCGTCCGGGATATTGCCGCGCGCCACGACGCGTGATGGAATGTAGGCTTCGGGACCGGGGGGTTGGCGAACGTGATTCAAGTCGATGTCTATCGTGTCGACAAGCAGCTCGACCGCAGTTTCGAAACCGACGGCGGCATGCTGTATGAGACGATGTGCCGCGTCGCGGGCAAGCGGATCGACAGCCTCGCCAATTTCGTCCTCGGCGATGTCTCGGTGATGCGCGTCGATCTCGGGCGCAATGGCTTTGCGGTCCTCGAACACGTCTAGCCGCAGGTAACGCGATCTTCACATCGCGCGCGCAGACATCGGGCTCGGGCGGGGGCCCAGCCGGGAGCGTTCCCATGCACCTCTGCCATGCCTTGCTCAGCGCCGCCTGCCTTGCCGGCCTGTCCGCCAATGCGTCCGCCGCCGTATCGACGACGCAGGTCGCCGGCGGACTGTCGGCGCCGGTCTTCCTGACCGGTCGCGCCAATGACCTGTTCGTCGTCCAGCAGGGCGGTGATATCGTCCGCATCGACCGAACGAGCGGCACGCGGTCGACCTTCTTCACCGTGCCGAACATCGAGACCGGCGGCGAGAAGGGCCTGCTCGGCCTCGCCTTCGATCCCGCCTATGCGACCAACGGGCGCTTCTACGTCGACGTGACCGCGCGGGTCGCGGGGCAGCTCGTCACCGAGGTGCGGCGCTATACCGATCCCGCGATCGTCAGCGAGGCGAGCCAGGTCGTGATCCGCGTCGACCAGCCCTTCGACAACCACAACGGCGGCTGGATCGGCTTCGGCCCCGAGGGCAATCTCTACGTCGCGCTCGGCGACGGCGGCTCGGCCAACGACCCGTTCAACAACGCCCAGAACCTCAATTCGAACCTCGGCAAGATCCTGCGCCTCGACGTGTCCGCCGATGCCTTCCCCGCCGACGCGGCGCGCAACTATACGGTTCCCGCGACCAATCCGTTCGGCAGCGAGGTCTTCGTCTACGGCCTGCGCAACCCCTATCGCGACAGTTTCGACCGCGCGACGGGGGACCTGTGGATCGGCGATGTCGGGCAGGGCGCGCGCGAGGAGGTCGATCGCGTCGCGTTCGGCACGTCGGGGCAGAATTTCGGCTGGCGTCCGCTCGAAGGAACGATCCCGACGCCGGGCATTGGTGACCCGCTCCCGCTCGGCGCGACGCCGCCGATCGTCGAGTATAATCATGGCATCGGCCAGTCGATCACCGGCGGCTATGTCTTTCGCGGGGCAGGCATCGCCGACCTCAGCGGACGCTACGTCTTCGGCGATTTCGTCGCGGGCAGGCTGTTCAGCGTCGCGACCGACGGCACCGGCTTCACCGATATCACGGGCGTCCTCGGCGGGGTCGGCATCAACCCATCGTCGTTCGGCGAGGACGGCGACGGCAACCTGTACGTCGTCGACTATGGCGGACGCGTCTTCCGCTTCCTCGATCCGAACGCGGCGGTGCCCGAACCTGCTAGCTGGGCGCTGTTGATCGCAGGCTTTGGCATCGTCGGCGGCGTGCAGCGGCGGCGGCGCGTCGTCCCGGCTTGAACTCGGCCGCCGCACGCGCTGTAGTGCCGCAATGATCCGTCGTCTCGCCGCTCTTTTGCTCCTGCTCGCGCCCCTCGGGGCTGCGGCCGCCGACGAACCGGACGCGCGCGCCATCGTCGCGCGCGCCTATGCGGCCGCCGGTGGCGATGGCTGGGCACGCGCGAAGACGCTGGTGCTTAGCGGGCGCGCGGTGTTCTACGCGCCCGATGCCGCCGCGCCGCGGACCGTCGCCGACGACTATCGCATGTGGCGCGCCTTCGAGACCGACCGCGACGCGGCGCACGGCGAGTCGGGCAGCGTCCGCATCGACGCCCGCGCGGGCGGGCGGCGGCTGTTTCTCGTCGGTTCCGACGGCACGACGAGCTTCGACGAGAAGGGGCCGATCCCGAAGGACCGCGCCGATGCCTTCTGGGCCTCGAACTTCGGCTTCGGCGTCATCCGCCATGCCCTCAAGCCCGGCTTCGTGCTGACCCGCCTCCCCGACGACGATGTCGGTGGTCACGCCGTCTTCACCGTCCGGGTCACCGACCCGTCGGGCACCGCGACGCTGTTCGGGGTCGACAAGGCGAGCGGCGCGATCCGCCTCGCGGGCTTCGCGACGCCCAAGGGCTGGCACGTTCGCACTTATGACGATTTCGTCCGGCTGACCGCGCCCGACTGGCTGCAGGCGCGCCACGTCACGCTCTACTACAATGGCGTCAAGGCAAACGAGGTGTTCTGGACGACGACGCAGGTCGACGCTCCGCTCGACCCGGCGCTGTTCAAGGCGCCTTAGGCGATTTATCCTCGGCGTGGCGCATCAGGATCGGGGCCTGGAACAGCGCGAAGACGAAGGTCGCCGCGGTAACCCCCCAGACCTTGAAATCGACCCATTGATCGGTGGTCAGCATACGCCGCGCGATCTCGTTGGCGACCGCCAGCGCGATGAACAGCAGCGCCCAGTTGATCGTCAGCTTGCGCCACCCCTCCGCATCGACCGCCGGAAAGGCGTCATGGAGGACCAGCTTGAGCAGCGGTCGCCGCGTCGCGAGGCCGAACAACAGCGTCCCCGCCAGCACCGCGTAGATGATCGTCGGCTTCATCTTCAGATAGGTCACATCGCCGAGCCACAGGGTCGCGCCGCCCGCGACGAGGACGATCGCCCCGGTGAACCACAGCATCGGCGAGATGCGCCCGGTCAGCAGCCGCGACGCGACGATCGACACCACGACGGCGGCCATGAAAACGCAGGTCGCGACGAAGATCGTCGACAGCTTCGACGCCGCGAAGAACAGCAGCAACGGGCCGTAGTCGAGCGCGAGACGGATGGCGGTGGGGGGCACGCGACGTTCGGACATGCGCGGTCCCTAGCAGGCGTGGCGGGCGCGCGCAAAACCGGCGGTCAGATGTCGCCGATTTCGCCTTCGAGGCTGGCGATGAGGTCGGGAACGCTGGTCAGGAAGGGCCGCTCGGCATCGAGCACGGCGCGGAAGGCGCGGCGCTTGAACGGCATCGCGTCGAACGCGACACCGTCGGGCAGCGTCGAGACGCCGATATCGATGAGCCGGTCGGCGGCGTGCAGGCGGCCCCAGAGATAGTCGTTCTCGCGGTAGGCGCGGCTGAAGAACGCCCCGAAGGCGTTGAATTGCGTGCCCTTGAGCGTCGCCGACGCGCCGCCCTTGCGGATCGCCACGGCGTCGTCGGGGCTGATGCGGTCGACCATGATCTCGTCGAATTCGTCGATGCCGTCGCCTTCGAGTTGCGGCAGCATGGCGATGTCATAGAACGGAAAGCCGAGATAGGCGCGCAGCAAGGCGCGGCGCAGCGGCGTCGGCAGGTCGGGACCGAGCAGCGAAACGAGCGCTTCGTCGCTCGCGGTGTCGAGCGCGCGCAGATCCATCGCCGCTGCCAGCGCCGCCAGGGCCGCCGCCGGATCGGCCGCCGCCGCGCGTGCCGCCGCGCGCGCATCGTTGTCGTAGAAGCCATCGCGTCGTCGTTCGAGGTACGGCGCGAGGATAGTGTAGAGCACCGCCTTGACGCCCTCGACGGTGCGCCGCTCGCGCAGTGCGACCGTTGCGACGCCCAGCGCGTTGAGGCGGCGGATCAGGAAGCGCAGGCGACGGATGCGAAAGCCGAGATCGAAGTTGCGGAGGAACAGCACATAGTCCGACGACGCCCCGCCGCGCCCCGTCGCGCCGTCGACCGCGTCGCTGCCCTGGTCGTGGACGCTGCGCCACAGCGCCGCGCGCACGCCACGGTCGGTGCCGCCCGCGAGGTGTCCGCCGAGTTCGATCAGCCGCGCCGCAGCGCTTTCGACGACGTGGCTGAGCTTGAGCTGGCCATAGGCCGAATAGGCGAACCCCGCCTCGCGCGCCGCGACGGTCTGGGTGCGCGAGCGCCAGTCGGATAGGCGCTCGGCGGTCAGCCTGAACAGGAAGAAGCGCGCGCCGACCGCACCCTCGATCGCCGCGTCGACGGCAGGGGTCATGCCGTCGACGACGAAGCGCAGGCGGCGAACCTTCGTCGACAGCGTTTCGATGGCGGCGAGGTTGTCGCGGATCGGCTGTTCGCGCGGAATGTCGGCGAGGCTGCGCAGCACCGTCGCGAACCAGCCGGGCAGCGCGGTGTCGCCGGCCATGCCGGGGTCGTGGCCGCCGGGCTTGGGGTCGATATAGACGAAGCGCCTGTCGACCTCGCGGTGCGCCGGGCGGTGCCGCAGCGCCTCGATAGCGGGGCCAAAGGGGCGGTTATTGAGGACGCTACCGTCGATCAGCGTCGCGCCGGCATAGTCGCCGCCGCGTTGCGGGAACAGCCGCGCGAGGAACGCCGCACGCCCCGGCCAGCGATCGCCGCGCACGCCCACGACGGTATCGACCTCGGCGATGCGCGCCGGCGGGAAGGCCCCGGGGAACGACGCGGTGGCGCGCGCCGCGAACGCCAGCTCGGCGCGGTGGCCGAGGCTGCGGCGCGCGTGCCCGCCTTCGCCCGCCGCGGCCCCCGGCGCGTTGAAGGCGATCACGAGCCGATGCTCGGTCTCGACGATGTCGGGCGGCGAGTGCAGGCGCAGGTGATCGGGCGCGCCGTGATAGTCCGTCACGGTGACGAACAGGTCGAGCGGCTGGCTGGCGGGCAGCAGTGCCGGGCCGCGCTGCCCCGATTCCATCGCGGTCAGCGCGTCGTAAAGCATCGCGGTGAAGGCCTCGCCCGAGAACGGCGGGCGGAACCAGCGCGAGCGCATCAGCTTCGACAGCTTGGCGCGCACCTCGGTCTGGACTTCGGGCTCGTTCATGTCGCCCATGCCGATGCCGCGTCGCCGCGCCCACCACACGAGCGGCCCCGCCCACCATTTGCTGAAGCGCGTCGCCGCGCCCATCGGTTCGAGCAGCTTCTCGATATCCGCGCCACCGAGCCACAGGTCGCGCAGCGGCTCCATGTCGTGGCCGCCCGCGATGGCGTGGGCGAGGAGGATGCCATTGATGCCACCCGCGCTCGCGCCCGCGACAATGTCGGTGAGGACGCGCAGTTCGAGGTGCGGGGCAAGCGCGTCGAGCAGGTCGCGATAGACGGCGTCGGTGTCGGGCACCGGCATCGCCTCGCCCGGCGCGGCGCGTGCGGCGGAGGCGCGCAGCAGCTTCCACACCTCCTTGGTGATGCCGTGCATGTAGATCGCGAGGCTGACCCCGCCGTAGCAGACCAGCGCCAGCCGCAATTCCTTCTCGCGCATGTGCAGCGATCCCCGGACGGAAGGTCCGATGCTAGGCGGTTCGGGGGACGGGGCGCAATTGTTTCAGGGGGGGCAGACCTCCGACCCCTCTACCGCTCTGCGGGAGAGGGGACGTCGCGTCACTTCCCCGCGCAGCTATCCCCCGCCCCGACATCGAGATCGAGGCAACGCCCGTCGACCGTCGTCGTCTTGACCCCCAGCAGCGCCGCCAGCGTCGGGGCGATATCGACCGTCTCGACGGGCAGCGGCTGCTCGAAGCCGCTCGCCCCCGGCCACCAGAAGATCATCGGCACCCGGCGGTCGTAATTCCACGGCGACCCGTGGCCCGCGACGGTGTCGCCGAAGCTCGCGGGCGCGCCGCCACTGCTATAGGGTCGATAGGCGACAGCGATGTCGCCGCTGCGCGCGGCGTCATAGCTCGCGTGGAAACGCTCGGCGAGCGTCCATTCGTCGACGGGCGTACCGGGACGCGGCGCGGCGGCGGCGACCTCGGTGCGGGTGAAGGCGGCATAGACCTCGGGGCGGGCCTTGAAGCGCGCCAGCGCCGACGCGGCGATCTTCGCATCGAGCCTGGCGTCGCGCTCGCCGAAGCCCGCGATGCTGACCTGCTGCGCGTCGCCCGCCAGCGGAAAATAGTCGAGCTTGAACTCGTCCTGCAACGCCTTGCCGATCTCGGCGAACGCCTCGCCCGCCAGCCGCTTCGCCGCGACGCCGCGCACCGCAACGCGCTCGGCGGCGTCGACCGCGCCGTGGTCGGCGGTCAGCGCGACCACGACGGGAATTTTGAGCGCCGTCAGCTTTGCCAGAAACACGCCGAGCGCGCGGTCGAGGTGAGCGAGATGGTCGCACATCTCGACGCCCTCGTTGCCATAGCGGTGGCCCACGTAATCGGTGGCGCTGAGGCTGATCGCCAGCAAATCGGGAGCCGCGCCGCGCCCGAGCTTGAAGCGGTCGAGGAGGACCGTCGCCAGGTCGAGCGTCACCTCGTCCATGCCCGGCGAGGCGCGGAAATGGCGCAGGTTGGCGGGGTCGTTCCAGCTGCCCTCATAGCCCATCGGGGGAAGACTGTGCGCGATCGTCAGGTCGCCGAACCTGTCGGTCCCGCCAGCGGCGCAGCGCGCGTCGAGCCTCGTCCACGTCGGCGGCTTGACCTGCCAGCGCTTGATCAGTGCCGCATTGAAGCCCGCGACGGGTTCGAGGCGCCTGGCGACCGTCGTTCCCGCCGGGACCGAGGTGGTGAAGGCCAGTTCGTCGTCCCACCAGAACACGCCGTCGGGATTATGCCCCGCCATGGTGATCGCGGCACGGTCCTTGCCCGACACGGCATAGACGCGGCTGGCGGGGTTGGCGGCCTTCAGCCACTCGCCGAGCGTCGGGACCTTGAGATTGGCGGGGCCGCGCGCGACACTGTCGCGCCCCGGCACCGGGCCGCTGGGATCGGTGACGCAATACACCTGCGCGCCCTGTTCGCTGTCGTACCATTGGTTGGCGACGATGCCCGTCGCGGCCGGGTGGCGGCCGGTCAGGATCGTCGAATGGCCGGGACAGGTCTCGGTCGCGGCATGGCTCTGATAGCCGCTGGGATAGACGACGCCGTCCTGCAACAGCCTGAGGCCGCCGGTGAAGCGCCCGCGATATTGATCGAACAGCGCCGCGCTGAACTGATCGAGCGAGATCGCGACGACGAGCCTGGGGCGCGGCGGCGGCGCGGCGGCGACCGATGTCGCGACACCAAGCGCGAGCGTGGCCGCCCCGGCAATCCTCAGCCACAGTCCCGTCATCGCAAATCTCCCCGTGCCGAGGTCCGCTTTAAGCGGCGGACATGACGGCATCAATCGCGTCGGCCCGGGCGCAGCCTCAAGCGGCGGCGCGCTTCGCGAGCCAGCGTTCGAGCCACTTGATCGAATAATCGCCCGCCTGGAATTCGGGGTCTTCGATCAGCGCCTGATGGAGCGGGATCGTCGTCTTCGGCCCGTGGATGACATATTCCTCGAGTGCGCGCCGCAGCCGCGCGATGCAGTCGTCGCGCGTCGCGCCGAAGACGATGAGCTTGGAGATCAGCGAGTCGTAGTTCGGCGGGATGCGATAGCCATCGTAGAGCGCGCTATCGACGCGGACGTGCAGTCCGCCCGGCGCGTGATAGTCGGTGACGCGGCCCGGTGCCGGTGCAAATGTCGCGGGGTCCTCGGCGTTGATGCGGCACTCGATGGCGTGGCCGTCGAAGCGGATCTGCTCCTGCGTCACCGACAGCGGCAACCCGGCCGCAACGCGAATCTGTTCGCGCACGAGGTCGATGCCGGTGATCGCCTCGGTGACCGGATGCTCGACCTGCAGCCGCGTGTTCATCTCGATGAAGTAGAATTTGCCGCCTTCGTACAGGAACTCCATCGTCCCCGCGCCGCGATACTGGAGCTTGGCGACGGCGCGGCGGACGACCTCGCCCATCGCATTGCGCTCGGCGGTGGTCAGCGCGGGGGAGGGGGCCTCCTCGAGCACCTTCTGGTGGCGGCGTTGCAGCGAGCAGTCGCGCTCGCCGAGATGGATCGCGCCGCCCTTGCCGTCGCCGAACACCTGAAACTCGATGTGGCGCGGCTCGGACAGATATTTCTCGACGTACACCGTGTCGTCGCCGAACGCCGCCTTGGCCTCCTGCTTCGCAGCCGCGATCAGCGCCGGGGCTGACGCCGCATCGGGAATGACCTTCATGCCGCGCCCGCCGCCCCCCGAGGCGGCCTTGACCAGCACCGGGT
>CAXTSL010000039.1:0-3156 GCA_964246975.1 uncultured Sphingomonadaceae bacterium | reverse complement strand
GCCGATGGTGTCGGCAATCGCGATGGCCTCGGCGGCGCTCTCGATCGGACCGTCGCTGCCGGGCACCAGCGGCAGGCCGAGGTCGCGCGCGGTGCGCTTGGCCTCGATCTTGTCGCCCATGCGGCGGATATGGTCCGGCGTCGGCCCGATGAAGACGATGTTGTGCTCCTCGACGATCTCGGCGAAGCGCGCGTTTTCGCTCAAGAAACCATAGCCGGGGTGGATGGCGTCGGCCTGCGCGATTTCGGCCGCCGAGATGATGTTGGGGACGTTGAGGTACGAATCGGTTGCCGACGGCGGGCCGATGCAGATCGCCTCGTCGGCCATGCGGACGTGCATCGCGTCGGCATCAGCGGTCGAGTGGACCGCGACGGTCTTGATGCCCATCTCGCGGCAGGCGCGATGGATGCGCAGTGCGATCTCGCCGCGATTGGCGATCAGGATCTTCTTGAACATCGCCTATTCGATCACGATCAGCGGTTCGTCGTATTCGACAGGCTGTTCGTTGAGGATGCAGATATGCTTGACGATGCCGGCCTTGGGCGCGACGATGGCGTTCATGACTTTCATCGCCTCGATGATCATCAGCGTGTCGCCCTCCTTGACGCTTGCGCCCACGCTGGTGAAGGGCGGGCTGGCGGGGTCGGGGGTGAGGTAGGCGGTACCGACGATCGGCGAGCGGACGAGGCCGGGGTGGGCCTTCCAGTCGGTCCCGGCCGAAGGCGCGGCGGCAGCGGGCGCGGCCTCGGCGGCGGGTGGCGCGACCGCCCAGACATTGCCCGCGCCGCCGCCGCCGCCGGGCGCGACGATCGCGGCGGGCTTGCGGACGACACGGATGCGGCGGTCGCCGTCGGCGACCTCGATCTCGGTCAGCCGCGTTTCGTCGAGCAGTTCGGCCAGTTCGCGCACCAGCGCCGTATCGACCTGCATGCCGCTTGAATCGGTCATCGCGCCCCTCGTTATATTTTGCGGTTAAGTGTCAGATCGCCGCAGCCGCGTCCAGCGCCAGCGCATAGCCGAACGCGCCGAACCCGGCGATCGTGCCGCGCGCGACGGGCGCGATGTGGCTGCGGTGGCGAAAGCTTTCGCGCGCCGCCGGGTTGGACAGATGCACTTCGATGACCGGCACGGCGATGGCCTTGATCGCGTCGCGCAACGCCACCGACGTATGCGTCAGCCCGCCCGCGTTGAGGATCACGGCCTTTGCGCCGCGTTCGCGCGCCTCGTGCAGCCAATCGATCAGATGCCCCTCGTGGTTCGACTGGCGCAGCTCGACACTCAGTCCCAGCGTCCCGGCGCGCGCGTCGAGCATCGCGGCGATCTCGTCGAGCGTGTCGCGGCCATAGATCTCGGGCTCGCGAAGCCCGAGGAGATTGAGGTTCGGCCCGTTGAGGACGAGGACGAGGTTGCTGGCATCGGGCATCGGCGGCCTTATATGGCGTTCCTGCCGCCACGTCACCTTGGGACCCCATGACCCTTCAGATCATCGTCAACGGCGACCCGCGCGCCGTCGCCCCCGGCACCAGCATCGCCGCGCTGCTCAGCGACCTCGGCCTCGATGCGGCGAAGGTCGCGGTCGAGCGCAACCTCGCCATCGCCCCGCGTTCGGGGTTCGCCACGCAGGCGCTGGCCGAGGGCGACCGGTTGGAGATCGTCCATTTCGTCGGCGGCGGAGGGCACGACGACGGCTGGAGCGTCGCCGGGCGGCACTTCACCTCGCGGCTGATCGTCGGCACGGGCAAATACAAGGACTTCGCGCAGAACGCCGCCGCGCTCGAAGCCTCAGGGGCCGAGATCGTCACCGTCGCGGTGCGGCGCGTCAACGTCACCGATCGCAAAGCGCCGATGCTGACCGACCATATCGACCCCAAGCGCTTTACCTATCTGCCCAACACCGCCGGATGCTTTACCGCCGACGATGCGGTGCGGACGCTGCGGCTGGCGCGCGAGGCAGGCGGCTGGAACCTCGTCAAGCTCGAGGTGCTCGGCGAGGCGCGCACACTCTATCCCGACATGGCCGAGACGCTTGTCGCGACCAAGACCTTGGTCGCCGAGGGCTTCGACGTCATGGTCTATTGCGCCGACGACCCCATCGCCGCGAAGAAGCTCGAAGACTTGGGGGCGTGCGCGATCATGCCGCTCGGCTCGCTGATCGGCTCGGGGCTCGGCATCCAGAACCCGGTGACGATCCGCATGATCGTCGAGGGGGCGGGCGTGCCGGTGCTGGTCGATGCGGGCGTCGGCACCGCGTCCGACGCCAGCGCGGCGATGGAACTCGGCTGCGCGGGCGTGCTGATGAACACCGCGATCGCCGAGGCAAGGGAGCCGGTGCTGATGGCGCGCGCGATGAAGCTCGCGGTCGAAAGCGGGCGCCTCGCCTACCGCGCCGGACGCATGGCGCGGCGCCGCTACGCCGACCCGAGTTCGCCGCTGGCGGGGCTGATCTGAGCGCTTACGACGCCGCGCTCGCCCGGCGCACCACCGAGAAGCGCGCGAGCTGGTCGGCGGGGTCGCTCCAGTCGGGCTTGAGCGTCGCGGCGCGGCTGTAGTCGTCGAAGGCTTCCTTCGACAGGCCGAGCTGCTCGTTGGCGATGCCGCGGACGTAATAGGCGATCTCGGGGCGCGACGGGTTGCGCGCGAGGCCTTGGGTCAGCAACTCGACCGCGTCGCGGTCGCGGCCACCGAGGTGGATCAGCGCGATGCCCTTGTTGACATAGGCCTCGGCCGTGTCGGGGCGCGTCTTGATCGCCGCGTCGAAGTCGGCGATCGCGGCGACGAGCGCCTTGTTCTGCATATGGACGATGCCGCGGTTGACCAAAGTCGCGGCGCGGTCGTTGCGGTTGAGCGCCTCGTCCTCGAGCGCGCGGTCGCAGGTCGCGATGCCGTCGCGGCCGCCGCGCGCGAACTCGGCGGCGAGATAGCACTCGCGCCCCAGGCCGCCACCGACGATCGAGATCGCCGCATTCGCCGCAACCGGCACCCCCGCCAGCGCCAAGGCCATCAACCAACGCGTCTTCATGATCCTGCCTCCCAAACCGGCGCGCAGCATAGCATGTCGCGCGGGGGTGCGTCAGTCCCGATTTGCGACCGATGAAACGGCGCGCTAGAGCATCGGACAGGATTTGTGAATCGAGGGATTCCCAAAGGCTATTGATT
>CAXTSL010000038.1:0-25429 GCA_964246975.1 uncultured Sphingomonadaceae bacterium | reverse complement strand
GTCCTGCGGCACGATGCCGATGGCGCGGCGCAGACTGTCCTGCGTGACGCGGCGGATGTCCTGCCCGTCGATCGTCACCGCGCCGTCGGCGATGTCGTAGAAGCGGTAGAGGATGCGGCTGAGCGTCGACTTGCCCGCCCCCGAATGCCCGACGACGGCGAGGCGGCGGCCGGGGGGGATGTCGAAGCTGACGTCGTGCAAAATCTGGCGGCGTGGCTCGTAACTGAACTCGACTTGCGAAAACCGGACGTGTCCGGCACGCACGTCGAGCGGTCGCGCATCTGGATCGTCGGCGATCTCGGTCTGGGTATCGATGATGCCGAACATCTGCTCCATGTCGATCAGTCCCTGCTTGATCTCGCGATAGACCATGCCGAGCATGTCGAGCGGGCGGAACAGTTGCGCGAGCAGCGTATTGACGAGGACCACGTCGCCGACGGTGAACTGGCCCTTCGACCAGCCCCAGACGGTATAGCCCATCGCCGCCGCCATCATGATGTTGGTGATCGCCGACTGGCCGATGTTGAGCCAGCTCAGGCTGTTCTGGTTCTTGACCGCCGCGTCGGTATAGCGCTCGACGGCGCGCCCGTAGTTGCGGCTTTCGTGGAGTTCGGCGTTGAAATACTTGACGGTTTCGTAATTGAGCAGCGAGTCGACGGCGCGCCCGACCGCCTTGTTGTCGCTGTCGACCATCTCGCGGCGCATCTGGTTGCGCCAGTCGGTCATGCGCCGCGTGAAGACGATATACGCGACGACCATGACCAGCGTCGCCGCCACCAGCCCCGGCCCGAGCCTGATCCAGAAGATCGCGCAAACGGCGGTCAGCTCGAAGATTGTCGGGGCAATGTTGAACAGGATGAAATACAGCATCGTGTCGATCGACTTGGTGCCCCGCTCGACGATGCGGGTCAGCGCGCCGGTGCGGCGCTCGAGGTGATAGCGCAGGCTCAGCCGGTGGATGTGCGCGAAGACATCCTGACTTAGATGCCGCGCCGCCGTCTGCCCGACGCGCTCGAAGATGGCATTCCGCAGATTGTCGAACAGCACCCCGCCGAAGCGCGCGCCGGCGTAGGCGACGACGAGCGCGACGGCGATGGTGACGCCTTCGCGGCTGCCCGTCGACAGCCGGTCGATGGCCCCCTTGTAGGCGAACGGCATGATCAGCGTCACCGACTTCGCCAGCAGGACCAGCACCATCGCAATGACGACGCGCAGGCGCAGCACCGGCTGCCCCTTGGGCCAAAGATACGGCAGGAAACGCTTGATCGTGCGGGCGTCGGGGTTGGTGTCGTTGGTGGCGGCGGAATCTCGCATGGCTGCGATATGGCGCTTGCCGCGCCCCCCGCCAAGCCTCGCATTTCGTCGCGTTCAAGGCACGCCCTGCCGGAACATCGTGACGCCTCCGCCGTTTAGCCCGGTGAAGGAGTGCAGCGATGAACCCGGCACTGGTGGTGATGGCGATCCTCGGCTGCGGCGACGGCGGCGACCAATGCCAGACCGTGCGCGTCGAGCCGACGCAGTTCGTCAGCGTCGCCGCCTGCAACGCTGCCGCCGAGACGACGCTGCAGCGCTACACCGGCTTGACTTATCCGGTCATCGCGGTCCGCTGCCAGAAGCCCAGCGCGCCGACCTATGTGGCGGCAGCGGCGCAGGTTCCGGGCTGATCGGGTATTAAAACCTACGCGGATTTCCCGTCGGCAGTCTGTTCGAGCACGGTATCGAGCCACGCTGCCAGTAGCGGCAGGTGATCGACGACGATCTGCCACAAGATTACGAAATCGACCTCGTGATAGGCATGCGCGACGATATTCCGCGTCCCGCGCATGCTGGCCCAGCGGACATCCGGATGTGCCGCGACGAAATCACCATGATTTTGAGCAATTTTCGTCGCAGCCTCGCCGATCCGAACCAGACCCATCGCCACTACATTTTGCACCAAATTATCCGTAAGGAACCGTTCGCGCGAGTAAGAGCCGACAAAAACTCTCGATTCGCGCACCGCGTCGCGCAACTCGCGCAACGAAATCTCCAGGCGTCTGTCGATCATACCGGAATTGCGGTCTGAAGGACCTGCTCCCGAAAATATTTCGATAGCGCGCGCGGTGTCAGAACATCGACCTTGATCCCGAGCAACGCTTCGAGATCGGCCTGAAGGTCGACGATATCGAATAGCGACGTGCCCTCCACAGGATCGACCAACAGATCCAGATCGCTCGCTTCGGTGTCCTCGCCGAGGACAACCGAGCCGAAGACGCGCGGATTGACGACGCGGTGCGACGCAACGAGTTCCCGGATAGCCTCGCGGTGGCGTTCGAGGACGAGCGACGGTCTCATGGCCCCGGCATAGCAGTTCGCGCGCGAGCGTGCATCCCGAGTCGCGCCAGCACCGCTTCCGCCGCGCGGACACCCGTCGCATGGGCACCATGGGCCGTGCCGACATCGTCGGGTTCGCACGCCTCGCCCGCGAAGAACAGGCGGTCGGCGACGGGCTCGGCGAGGCGCGCCCGCGCGGCGCGGTGGCCGGGGCGCGCGGCGGACCAGGCGCCGAGGACGAGTGGATCGGCGTGCCACGCGCTCGCGGCGACGGAGCGCAGGCGGGCGCGCCAGCGGCTGCCGAGCATCGCGTCCGCCGTTGCGGCGTCCCCGGCGGCGGCGAGGTCGCGTGCGTAGGGGCCGCCGAAATAGCTTTCGATGACGGGCTGGCCCAACGGGCGCAGGCGGTGGCTTGCCGAACGCGCGGCGCGCGGGTGGCCGCGCAATTGCCCGTCGATGGGCAATTCGTCGGCCCCCTCGACCGCGAGGAAGACCTTGCCGACATGACCCAGCGGCAGCGCGGCGGCGGCGTCGCGCTTGCCGGGGAGCGGCGGGTCGAAGCGGATCGCGTCCGACGAAACGACGCCGGTCGAGACGGTGACGATGGCATGGTTCGCGTCGATGGTGCCGAAGTCGCCCGTAACGCGCACGCCATCGCGCGTCACGCCGATCGTCCGAACCGCCGCGTCGAGGCGCACGTCGAGCCCCGCCACCGCCTTGGCGACCGCCGTGCCATAGCCCTCGCGCACCCGCCAGTTGTTGTCCGATGACACCGCATCGAAGGCGCGGTGATCGTGCAGCGAAACATCGGCGGCGCAGCAACCGTCGAGATAGCCGACGACGGCATCGATGCCGCCCGCCCATTCGCCTGCGACGGGCAGCGCGGCCGACAGCGGCACGTCGGGGCCGCGCGCCAGCCGCTCCACCTCGACGTCGAAGGCCTCGAACGCTGCGCCGAATGCCGCCTGGTCGGCGGGCGGGAAGCCGAGACCCTGCCACTGCACGTCCCAGCGCGCCTTCGATCGGTCGACGGTCAGTCCCTCGGTCTCGGCGATGCCCGTCCACGGATTGCGCTCGCCCGAATGCAGCCAGCCGCAGCCGAGATCGAGGGCCATGCCCTCGCACCGTATCGTATACGCGCGGCCGCCGACGCGGCCCCCGGCTTCGAGGATCACCGCCGCGACGCCCGCGTCGCGCAGCCGCCGCGCCGCCGCGATGCCCGCCGCGCCCGCGCCGACGATAACGACAGGCGCGGTCACGCGCGGACCACCGGCGCGGTCATCGCGCTACGCCAATTCGAGCAGCCGCCGTTCGCCCGCAAGGCTGCGGATGCCCTTCTGGAGCTTGTCGAAGGCGCGCACCTCGATCTGGCGGACGCGCTCGCGGCTGATGCCGTATTGCTGCGACAGTTCCTCAAGCGTCTCGGGCTCGTCGACGAGGCGGCGCTGCGTCAGGATGTGCTTCTCGCGGTCGTTGAGACCCTCCATCGCATCGACGAGCATGGCGTGGCGCTGCGTGCGCTCCTGCTCGTCGGCGACCAGCGTGTCCTGCAACGGGCCGTCGTCGCTGAGCCAGTCCTGCCACTCGCCCTCGCCCTCCTCGCGCAGCGGGGCGTTGAGCGACGTATCGCCGCCCATCGCCATGCGGCGATTCATCGAGATAACCTCCTCGTTAGTCACGCCCAAAGTGGTCGCGATCTTCTCGACATCGGCGGGCTTCATGTCGCCGTCCTCCATCGCGTCGATCTTGCCCTTGAGGCGACGCAGATTGAAGAACAGCTTCTTCTGCGCCGCCGTCGTACCGATCTTCACGAGGCTCCACGAACGCAGGATATATTCCTGGATCGACGCGCGGATCCACCACATCGCATAAGTTGCGAGGCGGAAGCCGCGCTCGGCGTCGAACTTCTTGACGCCCTGCATCAGCCCGATATTGCCTTCCGAGATCAGCTCGGCGACGGGCAGCCCATAGCCGCGATAGCCCATCGCGATCTTGGCGACGAGGCGGAGGTGGCTGGTGACCATGCGCGCCGCCGCTTGCGGGTCCTGATGCTCGGCCCAGCGCTTGGCGAGCATATATTCCTCCTGCGGCGCGAGCAGCGGAAACTTGCGGATTTCGGACAGGTAGCGGTTGAGACCGGCTTCGCCGCCAAGGGCGGGAACGGTCGCGGGAACATTGGCCATGGGTTTTCCCCTTTCACTTGGATCGTCAAACAGAAAGACGACCGATTAGGTCCACTATATCGGCCGGAAGCGGCGAAGCGAAAGAAAGATTTGCTTGGGTGACCGGATGGACGAAGCCCAGCGTCGCGGCGTGGAGCGCCTGGCGCCTGAAGTTCAGTTCGGTCAGAACCGCCCTCTGGTTACCCTTCGCGCCGCCGTAGAACGGGTCGCCGAGCAGCGGGTGGCCGATCGACGCCATGTGGACGCGGATCTGGTGGGTCCGTCCGGTTTCGAGGCGACATTCGATTTGTGCCGCCTTGTCGAGGGCTTGCACGGTCCGGTAGTGTGTGACGGCGTGCTTGCCGCGCCCGTCGGCGACGATCGCCATCTTCTGGCGGTTCGCCGAAGATCGGGCGAGAGCAGCTTCGATGCGCCCGGCGGGCGGCGCGGGGAGGCCCGCGACGACCGCCGTGTAGCGCCGTTCGACGCTGTGCGCGGCAAACTGCCGCGACAGGCCCTCGTGCGCCGGATCGGTCTTGGCGACGACGAGCAAGCCCGACGTATCCTTGTCGATGCGGTGGACGATGCCGGGCCGCGCGACGCCGCCGATCCCCGACAACCGCCCGGCGCAGTGATGGAGCAGCGCATTGACCAGCGTGCCGTCGAGGTTGCCCGCTGCGGGGTGGACCACCAACCCTGCCGGCTTGTCGACGATGAGCAGATGATCGTCCTCGAAGACGATACGCAGCGCGATATCCTGCGCCTGCGTGTGCGAGGGCCGCGCGGGCGGGACGGTGACGGTGAAACTGTCGCCGACCGCGACCTTCTTCGCCGGATCGCGCGCCAGCCCGCCCGCGCCGGCGACCTCGCCACTCGAAATCAGCGCCTTAAGGCGTTCGCGCGACAGCGTGGGCATGAGCATGGCGAGCGCGCGGTCGAGCCGCCAGCCCGCCATTTCCGACGGCACCGCAACGTTAACAATCGACTTCGCGTCCCCCATCGCCTAGCGATGTCGGTATGAAATTCGCGATTGCAAGCGACGTGATCGAGACGCTGCGGGGGCACGCACGGGCGGCGCTGCCCGAGGAAGCATGCGGGCTGCTGCTCGGTGCCCCGGGCCAGGTCACGCGCGCCGTCGCCGCGCGCAACGTCGCCCCGCACCCTCAGCGGGGTTTCGAGATCGACCCGGCGACGCTGCTGCGCGTTCACCGCGAAGCGCGCGGCGGCGGTGCGCGCGTCGTCGGCCATTACCACACGCATCCGGGCGGCAATGCCGAGCCATCGCGCACCGACGCCGCGCGCGCCGCCGAGGACGGGCAGTTGTGGGTCATCGTCGCGGGCGACGCGGTGACGGGCTGGACGATGACCGGCGACGGCTTCGCGCCCGTCGAACTGGTCGCGACGGTTACCGCCTGATGGCGATCGGCGAGGTCAGGTGGTTCAACCGCAAGAAGGGGTTCGGTTTCATCCGCCCCGACCTTGGACCGCGCGACGTCTTCGTGCATATCTCGGCGGTGCAGCGCGCGGGCCTCGAGCACCTCGACGACGGCCAGCGTGTCGAGTTCGAGCTAACGCAGCTCGGCGACGGTCGGCTGCTCGCGATGGGGCTGCGACTCGCGGCAATTCGCGACGCCCCGGACAGCCTCGATGCTTGATCCGGCAACGCTCTATTTCCCCACCGGCGCGGCGATCGGCGTCGCGGCGGCGGCACCCGTCGGCCCGATCAACCTGCTGGTCATCCAACGCGCGCTTGGGCGCAGGCAGGCGGCCGCGCTGATCCTTGGGCTTGGCGGCGCGCTTGGCGACGCGGTGTTCGCCAGCGTCGCGGCCTTCGGGCTGGGGGCGGTATCGCTGCTGCTCAAGGAGCACGGCGGCGTCATCCGCATCGTCGGCGGCGTCATCATGCTGGCCTTCGCTGCGGTCGTCTGGAACGCTACGCCGCGTCTCGCCGAACCCGAGGGCCAGCTTTCTGCAGCGCGCATGGCGGTCGTCGTCTTCGGGCTGACACTGACCAATCCGGCAACCTTGTTCTTCTTCCTCGGCAGCTTCGGCGCGGTCGGCTTTACCGGTATCGGCCACGACAGCGGGGCCCACATCGTCAACGCCGGGCTGGTCGTCGCGGGAGTCTTTGCGGGGTCGATGCTGTGGTGGCTGACGGTGAGCAGCGGTACGCGGGCGCTGCGGTCGAGCATCACCGACGGGCACCTGCGCCTTCTCAACCGCGTCACCGGCGTCGTGTTGGCGTTATTCGGCATCGCGGCGATCGGCGCGGGCCTGGTCGACCTTATGGGAGCTTCACGATGACTGCTGCCCTCGCTTCGCTCGTCGCCCGGCGGCTGTGCCATGATTTCGCCGGGCCGGTGGGGGCCATCGCCGCAGCGCTCGACATGCTCGCCGACGTCGTCCGCAAGGAGGATGTCGAACTCGTGTCGCTGGTCGCCGACAGCGCCGACGGGTTGAGTGCGACGCTGCGCCTGTACCGCTACGCGCTCAACCCGTCCGACGTGGCCGGCAGCGGCGGTATCGCGCACGGCTTCGTCGCCGACTGGCTCAAGACGCGCGTCGGCGTCGACCTCGAATGGGCGGGCGAGGGCGACTGGCGCGCGGGCGTCGCCGAACTGACGGCGGGCCTCGCGATGTGTGCCGCCGAGGCGGCGACGCGCGGCGGCACCTTGCACGTCGACGCAGGCGTCGTCCGGCTGGTCGCGACGACGGTCGGCCTGCCCGACGGGGCCGCCGCCGTCCTTGCGGGCGGGGCGATGCCGTCGACGACCAAGCTCGCGGTCCACGGCTGCCTTGCCGCGCAGGCCGCGTTGCTCGGCGGCAGCATCGCCGTCGAGACCGCCGCCGATGGCGTGACCTTACGCTACCAGGGCAGCGTCCTGCCCTGATAATCGAGGAACGCGACGCCGCCCGCATTGTCGAGCCCGGCAACGACCTGCAGCAGCCCGGCGACCGAATCGGCGATCTCGACGGGTGCGCCCGCGCCGCCCATGTCGGTCTTGACCCACCCCGGATGCAGTGCCGCGACCGCGATGCCGCGCCGCTTCCATTCGAGGGCGAGGCTCGACAGGCCCATGTTGAGCGCCGCCTTCGACATGCGGTAGGTGTACGCGCCGCCCATGCCGTTGTCGGCGATCGACCCCATCGCCGACGACAGCGCGACGAAACTGCCGCCGTCCTTGAGTCCGGCTCCAAGCGCGCGCGCCACGAGCAGCGGACCGAGCGCGTTGACCGTCATCACTTGCACCCATTTCGCCGCCTCGACGCCCGACAGCCTGGCCTCGGTCGCGCCGACCCCGGCATTGACGATCAGCACGTCGGCGGGCTCGCCGATGGCCGCCGCCAGCCCATTCAGCGTCGCCTCGTCGGACGTGTCGGCAAGCGCGACCGTGACGCCGGCCATCCCGCGCAGGTCCGCCGCCGCGCCCGCCGAGCGTACGGTCGCGACGACTTCCCACCCGTCGCGCGCATAGGCCTCGACCAGCCCCCGCCCGATACCGCGGCTCGCGCCGATGACGATGACCTTGGGCATGGACCGACTCCTTGAGCTTGGTGGCGCGCATGTCGGCGTTCGCCGGCGCGTCCGCAAGCCACTGGGCGTGACTCGTCCGCGTCGCTTCGCCTAAGACCCTCCGCGCGCCACTCCCGGCGCGGGAGCATGCGGCCGGTGGGCGTCTGGGGCACGGCGATCGGCGGCACGGCGGGCTTCCTGCTCGGCGGGCCGCTCGGCGCGCTCGCGGGCGCGGCGCTCGGCGGCGGGGCCGATCTCGTCGCGCTGCGCCTCTCCAGCCCCGAACGTCGCCAGGTCGCCTTCACCATCGCGGCGATCGCGCTCGCGGCGAAGATGGCGCGCGCCGACGGCTTCGCATCCCCGCAGGAGTTTGCGGTCTTCGAACGCCTGTTCGAAGTGCCCGTCGCCGAACGCGCCAACGCCGTGCGATTCTATGATCTCGCCAAGGCTTCGACGGCGGGGTTCGAAGCCTATGCGACGCAGGCGGCGACCCTGCTCGGACCGGGAACGCCGGTGCTCGAGGACCTGCTCGAAGCGCTGCTGCTGATCGCCGCGGTCGACGGGTTTCACGGCGGCGAGCTGGCCTATCTCGACACCGTCGCGGCGCGGCTGGGTTTCGACGGCGCCGCCTGGGCGCGTATCCGCGCGCGCCACATGGCGCCTGCCGCCGACGATCCGTGGAGCATCCTCGGCATCGCGCCCGGCGCGCCGCACACGGCGGTGCGCGCGGCGTGGCGCGACCTCGTCAAGACCTATCACCCCGACCGCCACATCGCCGGCGGCACGCCTATCGAATTCATCCGCGTCGCCGAGGCGCGCATGGCGGCGATTAACGACGCCTACGCCGCGCTGACCAAGGCGCAGCCATGAGGCCGCGCCACCTTGCGCTGATCCTGCTGATCGACCTGATCTGGGCGTTCAACATCGTCGCGGTCAAGGTCGCGGTCGAGGCGGTGCCGCCGCTGCTCGCGGTAACGTTGCGCTATGCCATCGTGCTGATCGCCTGCAGCCCGTGGCTGCGCTGGCTGCCGGGGCGGATGGTCGCGGTGGTCGGCACGGGCGTCGTCGCGGGCGCGCTGTTCATGGGGGTCGGCGCGCTCGGCTTCGCCGCCGCCGACAATGTCTCGGCACTCGCCATTGCGGGGCAGGCGGGGGTGCCGTTCAGCCTGATCCTCGCGGTGATCTTCTACAGGGAGCGTATCCGCTGGATCCGCATCACCGGCATCGCGCTTAGTTTCGCGGGCGTCGGCGTGCTGGCGTTCGACCCGCGCATCTTCGACGAAAGGCTCGGCCTGCTGCTGACGCTCGCGGCGGCGCTGTGCTGGGCGGCGGGGAACCTGTTGTTCCGGCGCTTGCAGGGCGTGTTCGTGCTGACCATCCATGCGTGGCTGGCGCTGGTCAGCGTGCCCTTGCTCGGCGCAGCGAGCCTGATCTTCGAACCGGGTGCGTGGGCGACGTTGCCCGCCGTGCCGCTGCACGTCTGGGGCTGGCTGACGTACTCGGCGATCGGCTCGTCGCTGATCGGGCACGGCGGCATGACGTGGCTGTTCCAGCGCTATCCGGTGTCGACGGTCGCGCCGCTGACGCTGCCGACGCCACTGTTGTCGGTAATCATCGCGGTCATCGCCTTCGACAACCCGGTCACCCCGGCGATGGTCGTCGGCGGGCTGGTGACGCTCAGCGGCATCGCGATCATCACGCTCCGGACGGCGCAGGCGCGCGACAAGGAGGCGGCGTGATGGGCGGCGGCGTGATGGGCGGCATCATCGAGACCTCCAGCCCGAACTTCGATGTCCGGGCCTTGCCGGTGTCGATGGTCGTCCTGCACTATACCGGCATGCCCGACATGGCGGGCGCGGTGGCGCGGCTGACCGACCCCGCCGCCAAGGTGTCGGCCCATTATGTCGTCGCCGAGGACGGGCAGATTCTGCGCCTTGTCGACGAGGGCGCGCGCGCGTGGCACGCCGGGCGCTCGTTCTGGCGCGGCATCACCGACGTCAACTCGGCAAGCGTCGGTATCGAGATCGTCAATCCGGGCCACGAGTTCGGCTATCGCCCCTTCCCCGAGGCGCAGATGGCGGCGGTCGAGGCGCTCGTCGCCGAGATCGTGCGTCGCCATGCCGTCGCCCCGGCGATGGTCGTCGGCCACAGCGACATCGCGCCCACGCGCAAGGACGATCCGGGCGAGTTGTTCGACTGGCCGCGCCTCGCACGCGCCGGGCTGGCGCTGCCGACGCCGCGCGTCGGCATCGACCCGCGCTGGGGCGACGACGGTTTTGCGGCGGCTTTGGGGCGCTTCGGCTACGATGCGAGCGACGCGAAGGCGGCGACGGTGGCGTTCCAACGGCGGTTTCGCCCGCGCGACTGGTCGGGGGCGGTCGATGCCGAGTGCCGGGCACTGTTGTTCGCGCTGCTCGCCTAACGCTGGGGGGGCGACGTATACGCCGCGTGCGCCTTGTCGCCGACGAGCCCGCCTGGCAATTCGTCGCGACTCGCCGCAGGGGGTGCGGCGGGCCCGTCGGGCGCGACGTTGAAGCCGATGCCCTTGTCGGCAGCCTTTTGATATTCGCCGAGTCCCTTGCGAACCGACGCGCAGCCGCCGAGCGCGGCGACGATCAGGAGCAGGGGGACGATCCGCATGACGACCTCCCTACGTGCGGTGGCCCCCGCTTGGCAAGGCAGGCCGGCGCGCCTATGCCGATGCGGCGCGCCAGAGGATCGGACGGCCGCCGCGTGGCGACACGGGGAGGAAAGTCCGGGCTCCACGCAACGACGGTGCCGGGTAACGCCCGGCGGGGGCGACCCCAGGGACAGTGCCACAGAGAGCAGACCGCCGATGGGCCTCACGGCAACAGGCAAGGCTGAAAGGGTGCGGTAAGAGCGCACCGCGCGGAGGGTAACCCGAGCGGCAAGGTAAACCCCACCGGGAGCAAGACCGCATAGGGGCGGCGTGTCCGGGCTTCGGTCGGGACAGGGCACGAAGCGGCCCGGTCGCCCGGGTTGGTTGCTCGAGGCGGTCAGTAATGGCCGCCCTAGAGGAATGGCCGTCCACGGAGGTTCGCCTCCCGGACAGAACCCGGCTTACAGATCCTCTGGCGCGCAAAATACCGTCCGGCACGCTTTACCCGTCATTAAGGCTACGCAACTATGAAGAGGCGTTGCGTTCGATGCAGGTCCGCGCCGTGTTGCGACGGGACAGGCGTCATTCGGGGGTGTGTGTGGCGTATCCTTCTACCGGACGGCGATTGCCGTCGAAATTTGGCTGGCGGTCCTGCCCGCGCGACCGGCGCGGTTCCGCCGCCCTCGAATTCGCGATGGTCCTGCCGATGCTGGTCACCGTGCTGATCGGCACGATGCAGTATGGCCTGCTGATGTTTACCTACGCTTCGATGCTCGACGCGGCGCGCAACGCGACGCGCAAGCTGGCGGTCAGCGTCGCCTCCGAATCGCAAGCCAGGACCGCCGCGCTCGCGGTGCTGCCGTCGTGGATCGCGGCGGCGCGCTGGACGGTGACGCCGCAGGATACCGGTACCACCGGCACGACCTCGGTGCAGACGACGATCAGCGTCGGGAGCAGCTATGCCAGCGTGCTGCATCTCGTGCCGATGCCCGCGACGCTGACCGTCAAGGTCGTCATGCGGAAGGAAAGCTGATGCCGATGCGGAGCGTGATTGCGGCGCTGCGCCGGGGACGTTCGGGGGCGATCGCGATGACCGTCGCGCTGACCCTGCCCGTCATGATCGGGGCGGCGGCGCTCGCGGTCGATGGCGCGCTGCTGTATATCGAGCAAAGCCGCCTGCAGGTCGCCGCCGATGCGGGCGCGCTCGCGGGCGCGCAAAAGCTGCCCAACGCCAGCGACGCAACGATCGCGGCGATCGCGCTCGCCGACGCCAACATCCCCGTAACCCCGACGGGCAAGCATGTCCTCGTCGCCGCCGACGTCGTCACGGGCTATTGGAATACGACGACGAAGACATTCCAGGGCGGCGGCAGTCCGGTCAACGCCATCCGGACGACGGCGCGCCGGTCGGCGGCGAACGGCAATCCGGCGCAATTCAATCTCGGTCGGATCCTCAGCCGCTCGACGATCGACCTGAGCGCGAGCTCGATGGCGCTGGCGCTCGCGGCGTGCTCGTCGACCCCGGAGGCGTATCAGCAGGGTACGGTGCTGCCGACGACGACCAAGGTGATCACGCTCGGCAACTACGACGGCAAGCCCGGCGAGCCCGCCAGCTATCAGGAAACTCCCGATCACCATCCGATCGTCCGTGTCGACAACAGCTACCCGGGGCTGTCGAACATCGTGCTCAATGCCACCGGACTCGGCAAGTTCACCGTAATCGTGCCGACGCAAGGCCAGTTCTTCGTCGTCGTCACCGGGATCACCAACAACAAGCCGCCGGGCCAGCTGACCACGGTGTTCACGGTGTTCTCGTCGCCGGGCGCGAAAAGCGGCGGGACCGCGACCTGGGTCAACAACATCCGCACCGCCTATTCGATCACCGGCACCGCCTATTGCCCGGCCGCCGCGCAGACCAAGGGCGGCGCGCGCCTGCTAAGCTGAACGGGCAAGGCGATCGGTGCGACGCGCCGCGACGCCGACGAGCGCGAAGCCGGCGACCAGCAGCGTCCAGCTTGCCGGTTCGGGAACGCCCGAGACGACGAAGCCCTGCGTGCTGCCATCGTCGGCATACAGCGCGGTCGCGACCCCGCTCAGGGTCGGTGCCTGAACGACATACATGTCGGCGAAGGCCTGCTGGCTGGCATAGGGTCCCGCGGCGACGAAGCTCAGCGTTGGGTATTCGACCGTCCAGATCGCCTGCTGGATCGCCGCGAGGCGCGCGCTGCGGTCGGTCGCGCTACCTGCCGCGATCTGGAAGCCGAGCGTCGCCAATCCACCGATCTGCTGAAGCTGCGCCGCCGAGAGCAGCGTGCCGTTGCGGTCGTCGGTGAGCGCCGCCGTGTGGTAGTTGAGACTGAGTGGCGTCTGGCCATCTATCGCGACGGTGATCGGATGGAACAGGTCGACGCAGAAGCCGATGAAATCGAACGACGGGGATGCTGCGGCACTGCCGAAATTGGCGGTGAAGCGCACCGCCGCGCTATATTCGCTCGCGGCCGTGCCCGAACCCGTGCTGTTTTGGGCGAGCGCGGCAACGTGCAAGCTGCCCGGCGCATAAATGCCCGCCGACTGGATGTGAATCTGCGTCGCCGCCGCCGCCGGAACGACCCACACGGCCAGCGCCGCGACCGCCGCCGACCTGAACAAAGCAACCATTGAAATACCCTTTAACAAAGCGGCGCTGGCACAGCTGCCAGTCGTTACCGCGTCGGGGTAGAGATACGGGAGGTCGCTGAAAAGGTTGCAAAATACTTAATGGGAAAGTTATTTCGCTGCCGCGGCGTCCGCCGCGACAAGGATATGATACGCCGCCTGCACCGCCTGGAAGCGCTGCGCCGCGCCCGCGTCATTGGGGCAAACGTCGGGGTGGTTGGCCTTGGCGAGGCGGCGGTAGGCGGCCTTGACCGCTGTCATGTCGGCATCGTCGTCGAGTTCGAGCGCGGTCAGCGCGTCGCGTTCGGCGCGGCTGCGGCGGCCATCGCCCGGCCCCGCCCATGCCCAGTGCGAGGCGCGGCGAAACCGCGTCTCTCCCTCGGTCGCGGCCTCGCGCGCCGCCGCTTCCTCGGCGTTCAGGCCCTGAAAATAATCCCACCCGGAATTATATTCGGCGGCATGGCGCTCGCAGAAATACCAGCGCTCGGGTCGATTGGGAGCCTTGGGGGCGGGCCGGTCGCCGGGCGCTTCGCAGCCGTCGCGGTCGCAGGTCCGCACCGTCGCGGCGGCAGTGCCCGCGCCATAGTCCCGCCAGCGCGGGAAACCCCAATCGTTCGAACGCCTGGCACGAGTCATCGGACCAGCATAGGGCCTCGGCTAGCGTCCGAACAGCTTGCCCGCGAAACCCATGATGTCGTCGAGCGGATTGCCGTCCTTGTTGACGTCGAGCATGCCCATCAGCGTCCCCGCCGCGCCCTGCGGCCCGCTGTTGCGGCTCGCCAGCGTGCCGGCTGCCATCGTCGCGACCATCGGCAGGAGCTGCGCGAGGATGCCCGGCGACAGCCCGGTCGCCTGCGCGGCGTGCGCGGCGACCGCGCTCGCGCCACCCGCGCCGCCGAAGATCTGCCCGACGAGGTCGGTGCCGTGCGCCACCGCCGCATCCGAGCCCGCGCATTCGGGGGTCGCCAGTGCGGCGGCCGGGGCGGCGGCGGCGTCGAGCGCCGACGCGTCGGTCTCGGCATGGCGCGATAGCCCGCCCGCGACGGCGGGCATCAGCGCCGCCATCGCCGCCTGCGCCTGCTCGGGGCTGAGCGCGACGCGCGCCGCCATCGCCGCGACCGCGCCCTCGCCGCCGAAGCGCCCGATCAGGTCGAGCAGTTGTTGAGCCATGGTCAGTCTCCGCGCCAAGCTGCCGTGCCTAGCGCACGAACATGACACCTCGACTGTGGAACCCGCGCACGCGGGCGGCAAGGGGCCAGTCGGCCAAGCCGCGACGCGCCCGCAGGAGGCGCCACAGAACGCCGCTGACGCCCCGCGCCAGCCAGCCGCCGGGGGCGAGCGCCACCGCGCGCAGCGTCATGCCGACCCCCGCGTCGATATGTTCGCGGCGGTACAGCCGCAGCGCCGCGCTCGCATACGCCCGCGTGTGGACGCGTGGCGCATACACCGCGCCCGGTTGCGACGACTGGACGTTGGCGGCGAACCACGCCCAGCCCAGCTCATCGTCGCCGGCTTCGGCGAAGCGCGTCGCAGCGATGCGCAGGCGGTCGCGCAGCCGCAGGCGCGGGCCGCGTGCAGCAGCGCGCGCGAACAGCCGATAATGCGCGAATTCGTCCGCCGCGATCCGCCCCGCGAGACGGCGCAGCACGGGTTCCGACGCGGCGTCGCGCAGCGCGGTGTAGAAGCTCGACGTGCCCGTCTCGACGACTTGGCGCGCCAATAGTTCGCCGGCGCGCGAGCCGCGGATCGACGCCGTCGCCCCGACCTCGATCCGGTAGCCGTCGCGAAAGCAGCGCAACGCCGCGTCGAAGTCCCACGCCGGATCGGCGCGCGTCGCCCAGCGCCCGAGCGCGATGCCGTGCTGGCGTTCCTCCGCGCCCCAGCGTTCGATTTCGCCGATGAACGCCGCGTCGTCGGCGAAGACGCCGCGCAGATAGGCGACGTAATCGGCGGCGTTGGCCTCGACGAGCGCCGCCGCCTTGACCAGCGCGAGCAGTCCCGCGTCGACGCGCGCGGCGTCGAAATCGTCCCAGCCCAAGGCGTCGATGGTCCAGCTCATGCGTGAAATCATGTCCTGATGTGCGTCGGTCAACGCGCCGACTTTAGCAGCGGTTGCGCGGCGGTAACAGCGTCAGACCAGCGCCAGCGCCAGCAGCAGCCGGCTGTCGATGGCGCAGCCCGCCGCACGCCGCCCGTCGAGCCACCTCGCGAGGCCGTCGATGGCGACGACGTGAACGGCGATCGCCTCGCCGTCGACCCCGCCGCCGCCGTGGCGACGCGTCAGCCCGCGCGCGCGAAACAGCCGGAAGCGCTCGGACGTCATGCCCGGCGAGGTCGCGTACTCGCCGAGATCGTCGAGGGTCGCGGCGACGAAGCCCGTTTCCTCGGTCAGCTCGCGCGCCGCGCTCGCCGCCGCCGTCTCGCCGTCGGTGCCGTCGCCGACAAGTCCCGCAGGCAATTCGACGCACGGTCCGCCGAGCGGCACGCGCCACTGTTCGACGAGGACGATCTCGCGCGCCTCGGTCACCGCGAGGATGACCGCCGCGCCGATGTCGCGCGCCCGCGCCGCGTATTCCCACGTCCCCTCGCGGCGGACCTCGAGATATTTGCCCTGCCATGCCACCGTCATGTCGCTCTCGCCCAAGTCGTTCATAAAACAGGAACCACTTCGTCAATCGTCGGTTTCGTCGCCGTTCGGGGGATCGAGCCACAGGGACCAGCCAGAATGATCACCCTCGTCCGTCACGCGCTTCCCGCCTGCGCGTGGCTCCTTGCCACCGCCGCAACCGCCGCGTCACCAACCTCGGCGAGCCTGCCGCCGCCCAAGTTCGCCAAGCCGGCCGGGGCCGCCGCCCCCATCCCCGCGCCCGACATGGCGGCGGTGCTCGAAGCGCAGGCGGCGCTCGGCGCGAAAGCCGTCGAGACGCTGTCGCCCAACGCCGCGCGGGTCAACCCGTCGCCGACCGATGGCGTCATGGCGGTGATGCGCAAGCGCAGCCTGTCGACCGCACCCGACCCCGCCGTGACGACGCGCGACGCCGCCTATGGCCGCGATCTGCAACAGGTCGCACGCATCTACAGACCCGCCGCCGCCGGCACCAAGCTGCCCGTCGTCGTCTATTACCACGGCGGCGGCTGGGTCATCGCCGACCTCAAGACCTATGACGCGACGCCGCGCCTGCTCGCCAAGGAGCTGAATGCCATCGTCGTCTCGGTCGAATACCGCCACGCGCCCGAGGCGAAGTTCCCGGCGCAGCACGACGATGCCGACGCCGCCTATGCGTGGGTGCTCGGCCAGGTCGAGGGCTGGGGCGGCGACGCCGCGAAGATCGCGCTGGCGGGCGAGAGCGCGGGCGGCAACCTCGCGGTCGCGACCGCGATCCACGCGCGCGACACCCGGCTGCCGATGCCGCGCCACATCCTCGCGGTCTATCCGATCGCCAACTCGTCGAAGACGCTGCCGTCGCGCACCGACAGCGGCGCGGCCAAGCCGCTCAACAGCGCGATGCTCGACTGGTTCGGCTATTACTGGAGCAGGTCGCCCGCCGACATGCAGGATCCGCGCATCAATCTGGTTGCCGCGAACCTGCGCGGCCTGCCGCCGGTGACCATCGTCAACGCCCAGATCGACCCACTGCGCTCGGACGGCGAGACGCTCCGCGACGCCCTCGTTACGGCGGGTGTCGAGGTGGACCAACGGACTTTTCCCGGCGTGACGCACGAGTTCTTCGGGATGGGCAAGGTGGTGCGCGGCGCGCGCGAGGCCGAGACCTATGCCGTGACGCGGCTGCGCGGCGCGCTGAACTGATCGGGCGATGGGGATCGCGCCGTCGCGGCCCCGGCTTGACCGGACGGGCGCGCGGCGGCACCAGCTTCGAGCCATGACGCGCGCGCTCATTCTCGGCATCGGCGGCCAGGACGGGGCCTATCTGACGCGCCTGCTGCGCGCGCAAGGGCACGCGGTTACCGGGATCGCGCGTCATTTGGGCACCGCGCGCGCGCGGCTGACGGCGCTGGGTGTCGGGGATGAGGTCGTGGTGACGGACGAGGGCGGCTTCCCGGCGCTGCTCGCGTCGTTCGCGCCCGATGAGGTTTACGACCTTCGCGCGGCGCGCACCGCACCGTCACTCGCGGCGCTGATCGAGGCGGCGCGGCAATTGCCCCGGGTGTCGCGCCTGCTCGTCGCGGCGTCGGGCGCGATGTTCGGCGATACCGGCGGCGGTGCGGCAAACGAGGGCGCGCCGCGCGCTGCCGATGCCGACTATGACAGTGTCGTCGAGGCACGCGCCGACGGGCTGTTCGCCGTCACCGCGATCCTGTTCGACCATGCCTCGCGCCTCGGTCCGGTCGGCGGCCGCGCGGCGGCGTTCGTCGACGCGGCGTGGGCGATCGCGCAGGGGGCCGCGACCGAAATGACGCTGACCACCCCCGACGCGGCGCGCGACTGGGGCTGGGCCCCCGAATATGTCGACGCGATGACGCGCCTGCTCGGGCAGGCCGAGCCGCGCGATTATGTCGTCGCGACCGGCACGCGACTGACCGACCGCGACTTCGCGCATCACGCGCTGACCTGGTTCAAGCTCGACCCCGAACGCCATCTGCACGTCGTCGCCGACGCCGCGCCACCTTCGGCCAACGTCGGCGACCCGTCGGCGATCGCGCGCGACCTCGGCTGGAAGGCCTATACCCATGGCCGCGACCTGGTGGCGACGCTGTGCGAGGGCCGCGCCGGGGCCTGAACCGCCTCAGCCGCCGGCCAGGGCGTGTGCGAAGTCGCCCGCGTCGAAAGCGCGCAGGTCGGCCATGCCCTCGCCGACGCCGATGGCGTGGATCGGCAGGCCGAAGCGCTCCGCCGCCGCGACGAGGACGCCGCCGCGCGCGGTGCCGTCGAGCTTGGTCATCACGAGGCCGGTGACGCGCGCGATGTCGCCGAACACCGCGATCTGGTCGAGGGCGTTCTGCCCGGTGGTCGCGTCGAGCACGAGCACCGTGTCGTGCGGCGCGGTCACCGACTGCTTGTTGAGCACACGGCGGATCTTCGCCAATTCGTCCATAAGGCCGGCCTTGTTCTGCAGCCGCCCCGCCGTGTCGATGATGAGGACGTCGGTCCCCGCGCGCCGCGCCGCCTCGAAGGCGCTGAACGCCAGCCCGGCCGCGTCGCCGCCCTCGGGTCCGGCGATCACCGGCACGCCGGCGCGCTCTCCCCAGATCTTGAGCTGCTCGGTGGCGGCGGCGCGGAAGGTGTCGCCCGCCGCGAGCATGACGGTGTAATCCTGTTCGACGAAACGGTGCGCGAGCTTGGCGATGGTCGTCGTCTTGCCCGAGCCGTTGACGCCGACCACGAGAATGACCTGCGGGCGCGGGAAGGCGGTGACGGCGAGCGGCTTGGCGACGGGGGCGAGGGTGCGCTCGATCTCGGCGGCCACCGCCGCGCGGATGCCGTCGGCGTCTATGGCGGTGTCGAACTTCTCGGCGCGGAGCCTTGCCTTAACCCGGCCCGCGACGCCAACGCCGAGGTCGGCCCCGATCAGCGCCTCCTCGATGCGCTCGAGCGCGGCATCGTCGAGGCGCGCCGTGGCCAGCACGCCCAGCCCCGCGCCGAGCCTTTCCGACGAGCGCGCGAGGCCGCTCCTGAGCTTCGCGAGCCAAGCCGTAGGGGGGATCATGCGCACTCCAGCAGATTGGCGGCGACGCGGCGCGCGGTGACGCGCACGATGCTGCCGGGCGGCGACGGCGGCACGGTGGCGGGCAGATAGCCCTCGGTCCGCCCGCGCGTCCCCGCGCGTTCGACGAGGACGCGCTGCGGCTGGCCCACTGCCGCCGCGAGCGCCGAAACGGTACGCGCCTCGCCGAGCGCCCGGAGCCGTGCGGCGCGCGCGCGGGCGACGGCGGGCGGCACCTGCGGCATCCGCGCGGCGGGCGTGCCAGGGCGCGGGCTGTAGGGGAAGACGTGGAGCTGCGTCAGTCCGCAGTCGTCGACGAGGCGGAGCGTGCTTTCGAACATCGCCTCGGTCTCGGTCGGAAAGCCCGCGATCAGGTCGGCGGCGAAGGCAAATCCCGGCCGCCGCGCGCGCAAATCGGCGCAGAAGCGGATGGCGTCGTCGCGGCTGTGGCGGCGCCTCATGCGCTTGAGCGTCAGGTCGTCGCCGGCCTGCAATGAGAGATGGAGCTGCGGCATCAGCCGGGGTTCGGACGCCAGCAGGTCGAGGAGCAGCGGGTCGGCCTCGATGCTGTCGATCGAGCTGAGGCGCAGGCGCGGCAGAGCGGTTTCGCGCAGGATTCGCGCGACGAGGTGGCCCAGCGGTCGCCCGTCGTCGTCGTAGCTCGTCAGGTCGACGCCGGTCAGCACGGCCTCGTTGCCGCCGCCGCCGACGAGACGGGCGATGGTCTCGACGACCTCGGCGACCGGGGTCGACACCGACGGCCCGCGCGCCCGCGCGATGATGCAGAAGGTGCAGGCATGGTCGCAGCCGGTCTGGACGGGGACGAAGGCGCGGGTGTGGGAGGCGGGAACCGGAAATTGCGGGGCGGGCAATTCTTCCCCCTCCCCTCCCGGTGAGCCCCTTGGCGAACCGAGAGAGGGGAGGGTCGGGGTGGGGTGTGTCACCGCAGGGTCCGCGTCTCGCCCGGACACTCCCCTCCCCGGCCCTCCCCTCTCTCCGCTGCGCGGGGAGGGGAGGGGGAAGTAAGAAGCGGGGAGAAACTTCCCCACCCTTCCCACCACCGCACTGACCTCGGGGATCGCGAACGCCGCAGCCTCGACCTCCGCCGCGCACCCCGTCACGACAATCCGCGCGCCCGGCCGCTCGCGTGCCGTGCGCCGTACCGCCGCGCGCGCCTGCCGCACCGCCTCGCCCGTCACCGCGCACGAGTTGAGGATGACTAGGTCGGGATCGTCCGACAGGCGCGCCAGCACCGCCGATTCGGCGATGTTGAGGCGGCAGCCGAAGCTCAACACCTGCGTCATCCGAAATCGTCGGGATCGACCGACCCGGTGAAGACCGTCACCGCCGGACCGCCGAGCGTCACGTGCCCGTCGGCGCGCCATTCGACGCTCACGTTGCCGCCCGGCAGCGCGACGGTCACCGCCCGCCCGACCAGCCCGCGCCGCATCGCGACCAGCGCGGCGGCAACCGCGCCGGTGCCGCAGGCGCGCGTCAGCCCCGCGCCGCGCTCCCAGACGCGCAGCTTGAGGGTCCCCGCGTCGACGACCTGCGCGACGCCGACGTTGATGCGCTCGGGAAACGCCGCGTCGTGCTCGATCACCGGCCCCAGCACGGCCAGTGGCACCGCCGCGGCATCGGGGACGAAGAACACGATATGCGGATTGCCGACGTTGACCGCACCGGGGCGCGCCAGCCCGTCCCACGCCAGCGGCAGGTCGGCGGTATCCATCGCATAGGCCAGCGGCACTGCGTCCCATTCGAAGCGCGGCCGCCCGAGATCGACCGTCGCCGCTGCGGCCCCCGCCTGCGCCTGGAGCAGCCCCGCCGCCGTGTCGATCACCGGCGTCCCGCCGAGCAGCGCCGCGACGCAGCGCGCGCCATTGCCGCACGCCGACACCTCGCCGCCGTCGGCGTTCCAGATCCGCATGAAGGCGTCGGCGCGGTCGCTCGCTTCGAGCACGAACAGCTGGTCGCAGCCGATACCGGTGTGGCGGTCGCTCAACCCCCTCACCTGCTGCGCGTTCAAGGCAAGCGGCGCGCCACGCGCATCGAACACGACGAAGTCGTTGCCGAGGCCGTGCATCTTGGTGAAGCCGCGCATCATCGTGCGCGCGATGTAGGCGGTGCGCGGCGGCGTGTCATCCGGCGCGGCCGCGCACGCGTCGATCCTCAGCGTGCGGGCGGGAACCAGTCGTCGAGGATTTGCGCTGGGGTAAAAGTCTCGGCGCGCAGGCGTCGTTCGGCCTCCCGGTCGAGTTCGCCATAGTCCTGCAGCGTCGCGACGACGTTGCGGATTGCCCGCCGGTGTGTCGTTGCCAAGTCTCCGTCGATGGCGCTTCTAAGGCTGGGTGCGCCATCGAAGATGCCCTCTATCTCCGTTCGGGCACTAGGGATCGATTCGCGCCAAAGCCGATGAGGATCGGTAGCGCGCGAATACCTCAGCCTCAGCAAGTGCTCGATAATCCGAACAACCTGACTATTGAGCGCCGACCGCTGACTGCTACCCACCGACTCGATTTCCCCGATTATGTTGGGCAGGTCGATCTCGCTCAGTCTTCCCGCGCGCAGCAGTGCGACCTGCTCGTCGACCCACAGGGCAACGTCGTCGGCGTAGGCGATTTGCGGGCGGTCGCGGATCGCGAGGCGGCTCATGTCACTGTCCTTACCACCGCTCATGGCCGCGACCAAGCGAGGGGGGGTGGGAGCGGGGAGCGAATCCCGCTATTATGGCCCCATGACCAGCGCCCTCAAACTCGCCGATACCGCCGCCGCCAGCCCCGCCGCACCGTGGCCGCGCTTCGACTGGCAGGACCCGTTCCTCCTCGAAGCACAACTGACCCCCGAGGAGCGCATGGTACGCGACACCGCGCGCGCCTTCTGCGACGAGCATCTGGTGCCCGCCGTGCGCGAGGCCAACCGCCACGAGCGCCATGACCCCGACCTGATGCGCAAGTTCGGTGCGGCGGGGCTGCTCGGCCCGACGATCGAGGGCTATGGGTGCGCCGGCGTCAGCTATGTCGCCTATGGCCTGATCGCGCGCGAGGTCGAGCGCATCGATTCGTCGTACCGCTCGGGGATGAGCGTCCAGTCGAGCCTCGTCATGTATCCGATCTGGGCTTACGGCTCGGAGGCGCAGCGGACACGCTATCTGCCCAGGCTGGCGAGCGGCGAATGGACCGGGGCGTTCGGCCTGACCGAGCCCGATGCCGGCTCCGACCCCGGCGGCATGACGACGCGGGCGAAAGCCACTGCCGACGGCTATGTCCTCAACGGCGCGAAGATGTGGATCACCAATTCGCCGATCGCCGACGTGTTCGTCGTCTGGGCGAAATGCGACGACGAGGTCATTCGCGGCTTCATCCTCGAACGCGGCGATGCCGGGCTGACGACCCCCAAGATCGAGGGCAAATTCGCGCTGCGCGCCGGGGTGACGGGCGAGATCGTCCTGCAGGACGTGGCCATTCCCGCCGACCGCCTGCTGCCCAACGTCGAAGGCCTCAAGGGGCCGTTCGGCTGCCTCAACAACGCGCGCTTCGGCATCGCGTGGGGCGCAATGGGCGCGGCGGAATATTGCTGGCACGCGGCGCGCCAGTACACGCTTGACAGGAAGCAGTTCGGTCGGCCGCTGGCGGCGACGCAGCTCGTCCAGAAGAAGCTCGCCGACATGCAGACCGAGATCGCGCTGGGGCTAAATGCCGCGCTGACCGCCGGGCGGCTGATGGACGAACACCGGCTGGCGCCCGAGACGATCAGCCTGATCAAGCGCAACAATTGCGGCAAGGCACTCGATATCGCGCGGCTCGCGCGCGACATGCATGGCGGCAACGGCATCAGCGACGAATACGGCGTCATCCGCCACGTCATGAACCTCGAGGCGGTCAACACCTACGAGGGCACCCACGACGTCCACGCGCTGATCCTCGGGCGCGCGCAGACGGGGCTGCAGGCGTTTTTCTGACGATGCCGTTGGCCGCGTGTGGCGCGGTGGGACGGCGGTGAACGACGGAGACGAAGAATGCGGTTGCTCAAGCTCAACGGCGCGCGTTTCGACCGGCGTCAACCGCTCGCTGAACTGCTCGCGCAGCGGCGACCTCCCGCGTCGCCTCCCGACGACGACGGCGCGAGCCTGCCGGTCGGACGTCCGCCGGGTTCGCCGCCGCTTGCCGGCGGTGCTGCCGCAGTGCTGACCTAGGCACGACGCTGACGACGGTGCGATGGCCGTACGGCAGGGGCGACCGCCGCGCCAATCCGCCGCTTCGCATCCGCCGTTCGCTCGGCTAAGCGGGCGCGATGTCCCATGACGTGATCATCATCGGCGGCGGGCTGGTCGGCATGACGCTGGCGCTGGCGCTCGACGCGCATGGCGTCAGCAGCGCTGTGGTCGACGCCGCCGACCTCGACGCGACGCTCAGCCAAGCCTTCGACGGGCGGGCTTCGGCCATCGCCAGCGCGTCGGCGCGAATGTTCCGCGCGATCGGTCTGGGCGGCGTTCTCGACGAACACGGCGGGGCAATCGGCGGCATTCGCGTCACCGACGGCCTGTCGCCGCTGCACCTGCATTTCGACGCCAGCGAGGCTGATGCGGGTCCGCTCGGCTATATGGTCGAGAACCGCCTGCTGCGCGCCGCACTGCTTACGGCGGGACGGGCAGCCCCGAACATCGCCCTCCACGCCCCGGCGCGCGCCGCGAACATCGTGCGCGACGACGACGGGGTCACGGTAACGCTCGGTGACGGGAAGGTGCTGACCGCGCCGCTGCTGATCGCCGCCGACGGGCGGCGCTCGGTGCTACGCGAGCAGGCGGGCATCCGCAGCAGCCGCTGGACCTATCCCAATGTCGCGCTGGTGACGATGATCGGTCACGGCGGCGACCATGGCGGCATCGCTGCCGAGCTGTTCTACCCCTCCGGCCCGTTCGCGGTGCTGCCGATGCAGGACCGTCACCGCTCGGCGATCGTCTGGACGGTCGACGCGGCCGACGCGCCGGGTCTGAGCAAGCTCGGCCCGCGCGGGCTGGGCGCGGAGATTGCGGCGCGCACCGGGGGATATCTCGGCGACCTAGAGGTCATCGCCCCCGTCGCGTCGTACCCGCTCTCGTTCCACCACGCCGAGACCTATGTCGCCCACCGCCTCGCGCTGATCGGCGACGCCGCGCACGGCATCCACCCGATCGCGGGACAGGGCCTCAACATGGGGCTGCGCGATGTCGCGGCACTGACCGAGGTGCTCGTCGATGGCGTGCGGCTGGGGATGGACCTGGGGGCACCCGCGCTGCTCGACCGCTACGACCGCTGGCGGCGCGTCGACAACATGGCGGTGGCAGCGGCGACCGATACGCTCAACCGCCTGTTCGCGGTGCGCGGGCGTGGTGCGGCGGCGGTGCGGCGGCTGGGCCTCGCCGGCGTCCAGCGCCTCGCACCGCTCAAGCGCCGCTTCATGGCCGAGGCGCGCGGCGAGACCGGCGACCGCCCCCGGCTGTTGATGGGCGAACTCGTCTGAACGGCGCTTGACGCAAGCGTCACCCGTCCGCAACGGTAGGCGGCATGAGTGACACCAAGCCCGACATCCGCGCCCCGCTCGCCGACTTCGGCGGACAGGTGCCCCCTGCTCCGGCGTGGTTCGAGACGACCGTCGCCGAGCTGCCCGAAATGGCGCGCGTCGTCGTCGAGGGCGCGGGCATCGAGACGCTGACGTGGGGGCAGCGCGGCAGGCCCGGGCTGCTGTTCCTCCACGGTAACGGCGCGCACGCCGGATGGTGGCGCTTCATCGCGCCGTTCTTCGCCGCCGAGTACCGCGTCACTGCGCTGTCGTGGTCGGGGATGGGCAGCTCCGACCACCGCGAGAAATACGACGTGCGGAGCTTCGTCGCGGAGATGTTCGCCGTCGGCGAGGCCACCGGCCTGTTCGACGCCGGGCCGCCGCTCGTCGTCGCGCACAGTTTCGGCGGCTTTCCGATGATGGCGGCGGCGAGCCACTATGGCGAGCGGCTGCGCGGCGCGGTGATCGTCGACACGCCGTTTCGCGGCGTCGGCGAGGAAGGTGGCCGCCCGCCCAATGCAACGATGCGCCCCCACCGCATCTACCCGACGCTGACCGAGGCGCTCGCACGCTTCCGCTTCGCCCCCGCGCAGGGCTGCGAGAACCCGTACATCGCCGACCGCATCGCGCGCGACTCGCTTGTCGAAGTCGACGGCGGCTGGACGTGGCGCTTCGACCCGTTCCTATGGAGCCGCTTCGAGGTCGGCGACGCGCGCGAATTGCTGCGCGCACTGCAGTGCCCCGTCGCGCTGATCTGGGGCGAGCAGTCGCTGTTGATGCAGCCCGACCGCGTCGCGGCGATGCGCGCCGCGCTGCCCGCAGGCTCGCCCGCCATCGGTATTCCGGGGGCCGAGCATCACGTCATGGTCGATCAGCCGCTCGCCTTCGTCACCGCGCTGCGCGGGCTGTTCGCAGGCTGGCCGGGGTAGTGGACGCCGACCCACACCTCTACGCCGCCGCG
>CAXTSL010000037.1:21576-25457 GCA_964246975.1 uncultured Sphingomonadaceae bacterium | reverse complement strand
TCTCGCGATGGCGACGGGCACGACACTGCAGGCGGGTGCGGCGGGGCTGACGCTCGGCAACGCGGTTAGCCTGACGGGCAGCGACACCATCGCGACGCAGGGCTTCGACCTGACGCTTGGCGGCATCGTTTCGGCGAGCGGCACGCTGATCAAGACCGGTACCGGCGCGCTGACGCTCTCGGGCGCGAACAGCTACAGCGGCGGCACCAGCCTGACGGCGGGCAGCATCGCCGTCGCCAGCAACACCGCGCTCGGCACGGGTGCGCTGAATTTTGCCGGCGGCACGACGCTGCGCAGCGGCGCGGGCGCGCTGACACTCGGCAACGCCGTCGTCACGGCGGGGGTCGATACGGTCGACACGCAGGGCAACACGCTGACCCTTGGCGGCCAGATTACGGGCAGCGGTTCGCTGAGCAAGGCGGGCAGCGGCGTCCTCGTGCTGACCGGGGCGAACAGCTTCACCGGCGGCACCGCGCTGACGGCGGGGACGCTCCGCATCGCCACGCCGACCGCGCTCGGGACGGGGGCGCTGACCTTCACCGGCGGCGCGACGCTGCAGGCGGGCGCAAGCGTTGCGCTGGCCAACGCGATGGCGCTGGCGGGGATCGACACCGTCGATACGGCGGGCTTCGGGCTGACGCTCGGCGGCGTCGTGTCGGGTAGCGGCACGCTCAGCAAGACCGGCGCGGGCGTGCTGACGCTGAACGGTGCGAACCTCTACAGCGGCGGCACGACCCTGACCGCCGGGCAGATCACCGTCGGGGCCAGCACCGCGCTCGGCACGGGCGCGCTGACGATGACCGGCGGCACGACGCTGACCGCCGGGGTCTCTGGGCTGACGCTCGCGAACGCGGTGACGACCTTGGGTATTGGCACGGTCGATGCGGGCGCGGGCGTGTTGACGCTCGGCGGCGCGGTCACGGGTGCGGGCTCCATCGTCAAGACCGGCGCGGGCAATCTCGTGCTCGGCGCGGCGAATGGTTTCAATGGCCTGACCGTCAACGCGGGCACGGTAACGTTGCTGACCAGCACGTCGGCGGGCAGTGGGACCATCGCGCTCGCCAACGCCACGACGCTGCAGGCGGGGGCGAACAACCTCGTCGTCGCCAACAACGTTACCGTGTCGGGCAGCGCGACGCTCGCGACGCAGGCCAACACGCTGACGCTCGGCGGTGTCATCGCCGATGTACCGGGTGGCGGCGGCGAAGGTGGCGGTGCCAGCGCCGGCGGCTTCGTCAAGACCGGCAGCGGCGCGCTGATCCTCACCGGCGCAAGCACTTACACCGGCGCGACGACCGTCACGGCGGGCACGCTCGACGTGCGAGGCAGTGTCGGCAACACCGCGACGAGCATCGCGGGCGGCGCGACGCTTGCCAGCGATGCGAGCGCGAGCATCGGCGGCGCGGTAGCGATCGCCGACGGCGGCATCCTGTCGCCCGGCGGCGCGGGCGCGGGGACGTTGACCCTCGGGTCCCTGGCGCTCAGTGCGGGCTCGATCCTCAACTGGGATCTCGGCGTCGCCAACGCGCCCGCCCCGGCGTTCAACGACCTCGTTCTGGTCGGCGGCAACCTGACGCTCGACGGAATCTTCAACGTCAGCAATTCGAACGCCTTCGGTCTCGGCATCTACGAACTGATCGGCTACGGCGGCACGCTGACCGACAACGGCCTGACGATCGGCAGCCTGCCGGGCGGTGGCGCGACCACCGCCAACGTCCAGACCATCGTCCCCGGCCAGGTCAACCTCGTCGTCACTGCCGTCGGGACGCTGACCCAATATTGGGACGGTGCCGACGGCATCGGCAACGGCGCGATCAGCGGCGGCTCGGGCACGTGGAGTACGACGGGGACCAACTGGACGGGTGCCCCGCCGAGCGCCTTCAACGCGACGTGGCAGAGCGGCATCGGCGTCTTCCAGTCGACCGCCGGGACGGTCACGATCGACAGCCCGCAGAGCTTCGTCGGGCTGCAGTTCGCCACCGACGGGTACAGCCTCGTGGCGACCGGCAACGGCGGGCTGACGACCAACATCGCGGGCTCGTTCCTGTTCGGCAGCACCGGCACGACGACGACGATTGCCGCCCCCATCGGCGGCATCGGCAGCCTCGCCAAGCAAGGCGGCGGGACGATCAATCTGCTCGCGGCAAACAACTATAGCGGCGGCACCGATCTCCAGTCGGGAACCCTCGGCGTCGGCAGCGACACGGCGCTCGGCACCGGCACGCTGACCATCCAGGGCGGCGCGACGCTGGTCGCGGTCGCCCCGGCGGTGACGCTGGCCAATGCCGTCGTCACCAACGGCGTCGCGGCGGTCAATTCGGGGGCAGGCACGTTGACCCTCGGCGCGAGCGTCAGCGGCACGGGGTCGATCGTCAAGACCGGCATGGGCAATCTCGTGCTGGGCGGCGCGAACAGCTTCGCGGGCCTCGACATCGCGGCGGGTACCGCGACCCTCGGCACCAACACGGCGGGCGGTCTCGGCGGCATCACGATCGAAAGCGGCGCGACGCTCCAGGCGGGGGCGGCCGATCTCGTCGTTGCCAATGCCATCGTCACCACCGGGGTTGCTACGGTCGCAACACAAGGCTTCACGCTGACGCTCAACGGGGTCGTCTCGGCGGATCCGGTGCTTGGCGGCGGCAAGTCGGGCTCGATCGCCAAGACCGGCAGCGGCACACTCAACTTCAACGCGGCCAACACCTACAGCGGCCTCAACATCAATGGCGGCAGCGTCGTGCTGGGCACCAACACGGCAGGCGGCATCGGTAGCATTGCACTGGCAAACGGCACGCGTCTCGCGGCGGGCGTGCCGGGGCTGGTGCTGGCCAACGCCGTCTCGACGGCGGGCAGCGGCGAGATCGACTCGGGGCCGGGCACGCTGACCATCGACGGCGTCGTCTCGGGGCTCGGCAGCATCGTCAAGTCGGGCAGCGGCACGCTGCTGCTGACCGCAGCCAACAGCTTCGTCGGCGCGACGGTCAATGCGGGCACCCTCGCGGTGGGCAGCAACATGGCAGCGGGGATCGGCGGGCTGACGCTCAACACCGGCACGACGCTGCAAGCGGCGGCGGCAGGCCTCAGCCTCGCCAACCCGACGACACTAACCGGCGCGACGACGGTCGATACCCAGGCGTTCGCGCTGGCGCTGACCGGCGTGGTCGGCGGCGCGGGGTCGCTCGCCAAGATCGGCGGCGGTACGCTAACGCTCGCCAGCGGCAACAGCTACACCGGCGGGACGTTCCTCAACGCGGGCACGCTCGCGGTCGGCAATGGCGCGGCGCTCGGCACGGGCACGCTGACGCTGAACGCGGGCGTGCTGCAGGCGGGCGCGAACAACCTGACCCTCGCCAACGTCGTCGCGGTCGCAGGGGCGAGCAGCATCGACACCCAGGCCAATGCGCTGACCTTGTCGGGCACCACCTCGGGCGCGGGCGCGCTGACCAAGACGGGCAGCGGCACGCTGAACCTGACGGGCACCAGCGCGCGTACCGGCACCACCACCATCGCGGCGGGCATCGTCACCGCGAGCGTCGCGACGCTCGGCAGCGGCAACGTCATCGACAATGGCGCGCTCGTCCTCAACCAGGGCGTCGATGCGACCTACGCGGCGGCGATCTCGGGGACCGGCACGCTCGCCAAGAACGGCGCGGGCAACCTGACGCTGACCGGCAACAGCACGCTGTCGGGCGCAACCGCGCTCAACGCCGGTCGCCTGACCGTCATCGGCAGCCTCAGCCCGTCGACCGTCACCGCCGCGAGCGGCACGACGCTCGGCGGCACCGGCACCATCGGCGGCCTCGTTGCGCAGTCGGGGTCGACGGTCTCGCCGGGCGTCAGCGACGGCCTCGTCGGCACGCTGAGCGTCACCGGCGCGGCGACCT
>CAXTSL010000037.1:0-21566 GCA_964246975.1 uncultured Sphingomonadaceae bacterium | reverse complement strand
GGGGGCGCGGCGAGCCTTGCGGGCGCGCTGACGCTGACCGCCGGGCCGGGCCAGTATCTGTTCAACACCAGCTATACCCTGGTCTCGGCGGCGGGCGGGCGCACCGGCACCTTCACCGCGCCGTCGCTCAGCCTCTTCGGCCCGGCCTTCGCGCCGACGCTGACCTACGACGCGACGACACTCGTGCTCAAGCTGGTGCCGAACTCGCTGATCACGCTGCTCCAGCCGGGGCCGAACAGTCAGAACATCATCAACCGCGCCGCCGCCTTCGACGCCGCGGTGATCGCCGGGTTCAACCCGCAGGCCTATTATAATCTGTTCCTGCAGGGTGCGAACCTCGGCGCATCGATCAACCAGCTGACCGGCGAAATCCACAGCGCGGTCGACCGCACGGCGCTCAGCGATACGCGCCACGTCCGCGAGGCGGCGCTCGACCGGCTGCGGGGCGGCCTCGTCGCGACGGGCGGGGGCAAGGGAGCCGCAACCACGCAGGACCGCGACGGCCGCGCGACGACCTTGTGGGGCCGCGCCGTCGGCTCTTGGGGATCGAGCGACTTCGACGGCAACGGCGCCCAGCTCGACACCAACGCCAAGGGCGTGCTGGTCGGTGTCGACGCACAGTTCGAGGCCGTCACGCTCGGCGCGCTGTTCAACTACATCCACAGCGATGTCGACACCGCGATCCTCGGCAATGCCAAGGTCGAGACGACGGGTGGCGCGGTCTATGCGGGCTACCGCAGCGACAACGGGCTGGCGCTCGCGGTCGGCGGCGGCGTCAGCAGCGTGCGGTCGCGCACGACACGGACGATCACCGTGCCGCAGCTGGGCCAGACGCTCGCCGCGCACACTTCCGGCACCTCGTATCAGGCTTTCGGAGAGGTCTCGTTCGACCTCGGCGCGACCCCGAACGCCCGTGTCGAGCCGTTCGCGCGCTTCGCCTATGTCGGCTTCGACGCCGATGCCTTCAGCGAGACCGGCGGCTTCGCCACCGTTTTCGCGGGCCAGCAAAAGTTCGACGCAACCTTCACCACGGTCGGCCTGCGTGGCCGCGCCAGCGTCGGCAACGGCGTCGAACTGCGCGCGTCGGCGGGTTATCAGCGCACCGGCGGCGACCGCGCGCCCGCTGCGCTGCTGTCGCTGGCGGGGACCAACAACTTCGCCGCGATCCGCGCCGTGCCGCTCGACAAGGATGCGTTCGCAGGCGAGGCGGGCCTCGATGTCCGCCTCGGTCGCAACGCGACGCTGGGGGCGAGCTACACCGGCGTCCTCGGCAAGCGGGTCAGCGACAACGGCATCAAGGCGACGCTGACCATCGGCTTCTAGAGGCTGCGCCGCCGCCCCCGCGCGGGGCGGCGGCGGTTCACGCCGCGAGCGGCTTCTCGTAGACGCGGTAGGTCCGCGTCACCTCGGCCCCGATGACTTCGGCGATCGAGCGCATCGGCCCGTTATCCTCGAGTATCCAGCCGATTTCGGCGTGTCCGGCGTGGTAGTTCTCGACGGTCGCGGCTCGGATCTTCTCGATCAGCAGGAAGGCGAGCATCGACGCGGTGCGCGTCCCCTGGAGCTTCTTGCGGACGCCCATCAAGGGTACGCGAATGCGGCTGACCTTGGGCGCGCGCAGTCGCCACAGCAGCTTCGCCCAGCCGAACGGAAAGAGATTGCCGTTCAGGTCGGCGAGCTTCTCGTTGAGGTCGGGGAGCGCGATCATGAAGGCGACCGGCTCGCCGTCGTATTCGGCGATGCGGATCAGGTCGGGATAGACGATCGGCTTGAGCTTCTTGCTGACGAACGCGACCTCGGCCTCGGTCAGCGGGACATAGCCCCAGTTGGTCGACCAGGCGTCGTTGAGGATGTCGAGGATCAGCGCTGCCTCGCGCGCGAAATCGGCCTTGACGACTTCGCGGACGCGGATGCGCGGGTTGTTCTCGCCCATCGCGACGATGCGCTGGACGACATCGGGAAAGGGGTCGGTGTCGACCTCCCACGTGTGAAGATCCTTGACGCCGGTGTAGCCCGCCGCCTCGATCAGCCCGGCGTACCACGCACGGTGGTGCGCCATCATCACCGTCGGCGGGCGGTCGAAGCCGCTGACCAGCACGCCGGGCTCGTCCCAGATCGACAGGCTGAACGGCCCCTGCGCGCGCGTCATGCCGCGCGCCCGCAGCCAGGCCTCGGCAGTGGCGAGGAGCAGGTCGGCGACGGATTGATCGTCGATGCACTCGAACATGCCCCAATGGCCGGTGCCCGCACCCATGTGCTGTTCGACGAGCGTGTCGACCTGTGCCGAGATGCGCCCAACCGCGCGGTCGCCGCGATAGACCAGCCAGAATGCCGCCGTGGCGTGGCCGAACCACGGGTTCGTCGTCGCGTCGCCGATCAGCGCCAGCGCCTCGGACTTGAGCGGCGCGACCCACTTCGGGTCGTCGGCGTAGAGGTCGAAGACCAGCGCGACGAACGCCTTGCGCTGTGCGGCGGTGGTCACTTCGACGAGGCGGAGGTCGGCGGGTCGGGACGCGGGCAAGAGTGGCTCCTCTGCGATATCTGCGCCGTTACGAAGGCTTTGCGGCAAAATTCAGGGAGCGAGGTGCAGGATCTTTGCGGCGCGGCCCAGCGCGCTCCGGTCTGTCGTCGACAGGCCGAAGCGCAGGTTCACCCACGCGCTCGCCAGCGCGGCGGCGACGACGAGCGGCGCGCCGAAGTCCAGAGTGCCGAGGGCGGCCGTCGCGACGCTGCCCAACCCGGCGATGGCGAGGGTCCGCGCGAACGGCGGGGCAAAGGGCGCGAGAGCGTCGCCCAGCGCCAGCTCGGCGACCGCGAGCCATGCGCTGACGACGATCGCCCCGCCGACCGCCACCGCCATGCCCGTCGCGCCGTGCGCGGGCACGAGCCACAGCGCCAGGCCGACCCAGACGACCAGTCCCGCGACGGCGTTAAGCGTCGGGCGCAGGCGGTGGCCCAGTATCTCGACGACTGCGCTTGCCGGCCCCGCCACCGCTTCGCCCGCACGGGCCGCGACGAGGGCAACGAGGACGGGCAGGGCGACCGCTGCGCCCGGTGCGAAGGCGGCGAGGAGCAACGGTCCCAGCCCGATCAGCGCCGCCGACAGCGGTAGCGCCAGCGCCGTCGCGAGCCGCACCGCGAAGCCGTAGATCGGGGCGATCGCAGCGGGGTCGCGCGCGACTTGCGTCGAGGCGAGCGGCGCCATGACATAGGCGAAGATCGTCCGCACCAGCTGCGGGATGCTGCTGAGCTTGCGCGCAATGCCGTAGAGGCCCGCTGCACTCGCCCCCGCGCTTCCCGGCAGGGCGCGATTGAGCAGGATCGGCGGCAGGTCGGTCAGCGCACGCCGCAAGGCATTGGCGGGGACGACCGCGATGCCGTAGCCGAGCATCGCGCGCGCCTGTGCACCCTGCAGTGGCATACGCAGCATCGCGCCCACGTCGTAGAAGCGCGCGAGCAGGCGGAGCGACAGGCCCGCGACGACAAGCAGCGACGCGAGATGCGCGACCGCCAGCGCCAGTGCGCCGTTCATGCCCCCTGCCCACAGCAACAGCGCGAGGCCGACGCGCGCCAGCTGCTCCCATACCACGCGCAGCCGGATTTCGGGGCCGAAGGCGTGGCGCGCGCGCACCGCAGCGGTGGCGACCTCGATGGCGCTGGTCAGCGGCAACACCCAGCCGAACAGCGCAACCGCCAGCGTGAGGCCCACTCGGTCGGCAGGCCCGGCATGGACAAGGACCGCGATGTCCGGCGCGGCAAGGGTCACCGCGACGGCAACGACCAGGCTCGGAATCGTCCCGAGGATCAGCGCCCATTTGACCGCGCCGCGCGCCGCCGCCGCGTCCGCCGCCTGCGGGACGACGCGTTGGAGCACCGTCGGCATCGCGAGGTCGATGCTCCCCGCCCCCAGCGTCACCGCGGCCGCCAGTACGGTATAGACGCCGTAGGCGGGCACTCCGAACGCCCACGTCAGCGCGGGCGTCGTCAGCACTTCGATCACCGCGCCGAAGCGCGCCAGCGTGCTCGTCCACGCGGCGCGCGCCACGTCCGCAGTCGTTACGGGATCGTCGCTCATTCCTCGGTGCGGAACAGCACCGTCTCGCCGATCAGGAAGAACAGCAGGAAGGGTGCCCACGCCGCGAGCACCGGCGGCACCGTGCCGAAATTGCCCATCGCCGCCATGAAATTGTCGGCGACAAAGAAGGCGAAGCCAAGGAACATGCCGATGACGGCGCGCACGAACAGCCGCCCCGAGCGCGCCAGCCCGAACGCCGCGACCGCCCCGAGCAGCGGCATCAGCACCGCCGACAGGGGTCCCGAAACCTTGTGGTTGGCGGCGGCGACGAGGCTGGCGACCGGGCGTCCGGCGTCGCGCTGACGACCGATTTCGCCGAGCAGGTCCCAGAACGGCAAATGCTTGGGCTCGACCGCGACCGTCGTGAACTGCCGCGCTTCGACCGAAGTCTTGAAATCGAGGCGCGCAACGGGAACTTCTACCCCTTTGTCGACGTCGAAGGTCCGCGCCGCGATCAGCCGCCAGCCGCCGGGCGCGGGCGTCGCGCTGGCGGCGCGGACGATGCGCCTCAGCCGATTGCCGTCGCGGTCGTAGATGACGACATCGCCCAATCGCGTGCGCGCGCCGCTGCCGCTGACCGTGCCGGCGTGGAAAAGATCGTCGCCGCCGCGCACCCATTGCTCGGCGAGCATGCCGCCCGCGCGCGGGATCGCGCCGTACTGCACCGCCTGCCACGCATCGAGTTCGGTATTGGCGCGCACGGTGACGCGCTCGTTGAAGGCGAAATTGACCACCGCGATGCCGAATGCGGCGACGATCAGCGGCCCGAGGATCTGGTGCGCCGAGATGCCGCTCGCCTTGAAGATCACCACCTCGCTGTTCTGGTTGAGCGTCGCCAGCGTCACCAGCGTGCCGAGCAGCACCGAAAACGGCAGGAACAGCTGGATCAGCTGCGGCACGCGCAGCGCGACATAGTGCCAGAGCTGCGCCTCGCTGTTGCCCGCCACCGCGAGGATTCGCCCCGACTCGCCGAGCAGGTCGAGCGTCTCGAGGATGACGATCAGCCCGGCGAGGAACGCGAAGGTCCGGACGAGGAACAGCCGCGCGGTGTACCAGGCGATGGTTTTCGACGGAAACATCAGCCCGCCGACACGGCGTCGGTGCGCCACGGCTGGCGGCGCGCGACCGCCTTCGAGACGAGGCTGGCGAGCTTGCCGAACCAGCGGTCGAGAAAGCCGATCGGCTGGCCGCCGGGGCGGTAGGCGAGGATGTAATACATCCAGAGACTGACGCCCGCGAACAGCGCGAACGGCACCCATTGCGCCAGCACCGGATCGACCCGCCCGATCGACCCCATGCGCTCGCCGTATTCGGTGAGCTTGTGATAGGTGACGAGCAGCACGACCGACACGAACACGCCGAGCGCCGAGGTCGAGCGCTTGGGCGGCACCGCCAGCGCAACAGCGAGGAACGGCAGCAGGAACATTACGACGCACTGGACGATGCGGCGGTTGAGCGTCGCGGCGCTCTGCAACCTGTCGATGCGGCTCGCCTTGGGGTCGAGATCGACCTTTGCCAGTTCGGGCAGGGTCAGTTCGAGGTTGCGGTCGCCGCGCGCGCGGAACGCCCCCATCGCGGGCAGATTGATCGGCAGGTCGTGCTGGTCGAACGACAGCACGCGCGGCAGCGTCGTCGGCGTGCTGCTGTGCACCAGCGTGCCGTGGAACAGGCGCAGCAGGATGACGTCGGGGTCGTCGGTCGACAGGAAGGTGCCGCGATCGGCGGTGACCGCAAGCGCCTTGCCGTCCTTCGCCTCGGCGCGGACGAACAGCCCGAACAGGTCGCGGCCCTGGTTCTCCGACCGCTCGACGCGGAGCGTCATGCCCTTGCCGAGCTTGGCGAACTCGCCGACCTTGATGCTCGCGCCGAGTGCCCCCGACCGCAGTTCGAAGCGCAGGCCTTCATACGCATAGCGCGAATAGGGCTGGAGATAGCCGACGATGCCGACATTGACGACGGCGAAGACCAGCGCAAACAGCATCGGCACGCGCAGCAGGCGGTTGTAGGAAATGCCGACCGCGCGCAACGCGTCGAGTTCGCTCGACAGCGCGAGATTGCGGAACGCCAGCAGGATGCCGAGCATCACGCCGATCGGGATGCCGAGGCTGAGATATTCGGGGATGAGGTTGCCCAGCATGCGCCAGACGACCGACACCGGGCCGCCCTCGTTCATCACGAAATCGAACAGCTTCAACATCTTGTCGAGCAGCAGCAGCATCGCCGCGATGGTCAGCGACGCCAGCAGCGGGACCATGATGAGCCGCGCGAGATAGCGGTCGAAGCGGCTGAACAAATTCAAATTCCGCCGTCCCTCGGCCAAATTCCGGCCACAACTGGAGGCCATCAGGAGCGTTCGTCACGCCGCCCTGCGTATAGCGGCGCGAATCCGGAAGGTCATCGGCAAAGTGCAGGCGTCGCGTCGGTTGGTTCGGGGGGCTTTGGTCGCGGTGTGCGCCGGGCTGTGCGCGGCCCCGCTCGCCGCCCAACCTGCCACCGTCTCGACCGCGACGGTCGGTCCCGACGCGGCCGCCTGCGCGCAGGGCTCGACCGCGCTGCGGGTGCGCCTGACCGGTCTCAAGGACCGCAAGGGGCTGCTGCGCGTCTCGACCTATGTCGCGACATCCGAGACGTGGCTCGTGCCGGGCAAGTATCTGCGCCGCATCGACATGCCCGTCCCGCAGGCGGGCGAGGTCGACGTTTGCGTCGCGCTCCCGGCGGCGGGCCGCTATGGCGTCGCGGTCCTCCACGACCGCAACGGCGACCATCACGCGAGCGTCTGGAGCGATGGCGGCGGCTATTCGAACAACCCCGGCGTCGGATTGTCCAAGCCGGCCCCCTACCGCGTCGCGTTCGACGCGGGGGCGGGCGTCACCACCCTCTCGATCGCGATGAAATACCTGTGAAGCTGCCCCTCGCCGAAGCCCCCATGCTGACCGCGCCGCGCGCACCCGCGTCGCCGATGCCGGTGATCGCGCTGCTCTCGAACCCGCGTTCGACGGGCAATCTCGCGATCCTGCCCGAGGTGCGGAGCTTCGTCGCGGCGCACCCCAACATCTTCCACTACGAGGTCGATTCGGTCGACGAGGTGCCTGAGGCGCTGCGGACGATCGCGCGGATGAAGCCCGTCGTGCTGGCGATCAACGGCGGCGACGGCACCGTCCAACGCGCGCTCACCGAGATGCACCTCGGCGGCCATTTCGGGCGCTCGATCCCGCCCGTCGCGGTGCTGCCCAACGGCAAGACAAACCTCATTGCGCTCGATCTCGGCGCGCACGGCGACGCGCTCGGCGCGCTGCGCCAGTTGTTGCGGATCGCCGAAGCCGGCCTCGACCCGCACGTCGTGCGCCGCCAGCTGATCGCGCTGACAACGGGGCAGGACAACGCGCGCCCCGTGCTCGGGATGTTCCTCGGCGGTGCCGGGCTGGCGGAGATCATCCTGTTCTGCCGCGAGCGTATCTATCCGCTCGGCCTGCCGAATTGGCTGAGCCACTTTCTCGCGGCGATCGCGCTGGTGTTCGGGACGCTGCTCGGGGTGCGCGCGCGCTGGTTGCCGCAACAGCAATCGACGATGCGACTGCATCGTGGCGACGGGCGGCAGGACGGCAATTTCCTCCTCGTCATGGTGACGACGCTCGAGCGCATCGCGCTCAATATCCGTCCGAGTGCGCTCGGCGGCGCATTGCGGATGATGGTGATCGAGCGCAGTCCGATCACGCTGATCCGTATCGCCTACGAGGTCATCATCGGGCGGCTGGGTTATCAGCGCATCGGCGGGCTGCACCTCGAAGGCGGCGACGAAATCCGCATCGAAGGCGGGCGGCCGAGCGTCGTCATGGACGGCGAGGTCTTCCAGGCGGCGAACGGTGGCTCGATCACGCTGCGCACGACGCAGCCGGTGTCGTTCGTGCGCCTTGCCGCCTGAACTGGCGGGGCTGGTCGCCGCCGAACTGGCGGTAGCGGTCCAGCCGGAGGTCGCTGATTTCGCGGCGGTCATCGCGGCGCGGCTGGCGGGTGCGAACGCCGTACTGTTCTACGGCTCATGCCTGCGCGAAGCCCGCCTCGACGGGCTGATGCTCGATTTCTACGTCATCGTCGCCGATTACGACGCGGCCTATGGCGGCGATTGGCGCGCGGCGGCGAACCGGCGGCTGCCGCCCAACGTATTCCAGATCGCCCACGCCGGCCTGCGCGCCAAGTACGCGGTGCTCGACAGCGCCGACTTCGCGCGGCTGTGCGGACCAGGCACGCGCAATCCGAGCGTCTGGGCGCGCTTCGCCCAGCCCGCGCGGCTGGTCTGGGTACGCGATGCGGCGGCACGCGAGGCGGTGGTCGCGGCGGTGGCACGCGCTGCGCCGACTCTGCTTGCCGCCGCCGTACCGATGCTGCCTGCCGAGCTGACCGTCGAGGCGCTGTGGAGCGGGGCCTTCGCGCTGACCTTCGCCGCAGAACTGCGGACCGAGCGCGCCGGACGCGGCGGCAGCATCGTCGCGAGCGACCCGGCGCGGTATGCCGTCTTCACCGCCCCCGCGCTCGCGGCAGCGGGCATCGCGGCGACGGTGACGAGCGACATCATCCGCATCGACGGCACCCTCGACCGCGTCGCAGCGTCCGCCGCCTGGGCGCGTCGCCGCCGCGCGGGCAAGGCGCTGTCGCTCGCCCGGCTGGCGAAAGCGGCCTTCACCTTCGACGGCGGACTCGATTACCTGGCGTGGAAGATCGAACGCCACGCGGGGATGCCGGTGCCCGTCGCGCCGTGGATGCGGCGTTGGCCGCTGCTGGGTGGTGCGGTCCTCCTGCCCCGCCTATGGCGCTCGGGGGCGGTGCGCTGAGGTCGGACGGTCTCGACCGGAACCTTGGCGACCTCGCGCCGGTTGGACCGTCATGGCAACGAGCGGGAGCAATGCGATGAGCGACATCACCTATAAAATCGTCGAGCACGACGGCGGCTGGACCTATAAGCTCGGCGATGTTTTTGCCGAAACCTACCCCACCCACGACGAGGCCGCCGCCGCCGCGCGCGCCGTCGCGGCGGAACAGCAGCTCGGCGGCGAGACCGTGCCGATCAGCTATCAGACCGCCGACGGCGTCTGGCACGAGGAGACCGCGCGCGGCGACGATCGCCCGACCGCGGCTGTCGAAGGCTGACGTCACGCGCGGGCAGCAGATGATCGGGTGGCAGAAGGCGTTGCCCTGACCGGCGCGCCCGCCTACACTGGCCTCAAGTGACCGGCGCGGTACTTCCGCGACCGGCGACGTGCCCGAGGCGACGATCATGCCGATGTATGCCGGGGGCGGTGCGCACGCCGTCGCCGCGCCCGAATTTCAGCCCGCCACCCGACCGCGTTCGCGTGTCTTTGGCGCACTCGACCTCGGCACCAACAACTGCCGCCTGTTGATCGCGCGCCCGACCTCGCAAGGCTTCGCCATCGTCGATGCGTTCTCGCGCATCGTGCGGCTGGGCGAGGGGCTGGTCCAGTCGGGGCGCCTGTCGGACGCGGCGCAGGACCGCGCCGTCGATGCGCTGCGCATCTGCGCCGACAAGCTCGGACGGCGCGGCGTCGCGGTGACGCGCAACGTCGCGACCGAGGCCTGCCGTCGCGCCTCGAACGGTGCGAGCTTCGTCGATCGGGTTTACGATGAGACGGGCATCGCGCTCGACGTCATCACGCCCGCCGAGGAGGCGCGGCTGGCGGTTCTCGGTTGCCAGTCGCTGATCGACGCAGGCGGCCCGCCGGCGCTGGTCTTCGACATCGGCGGCGGCTCGACAGAGATCAGCGTCGTTCGGCTCGACGACCATGGCGACCCCGAGATGCTCGCGTGGACGAGCGTGCCGTGGGGCGTCGTGTCGCTCGCCGAAACCGAGGCGATCGTCTTGCCCCCCGACGAGCGCCGGCCCGCCTATGACCGCCAGCGCGCGCTGATCGCCGCGTGCCTCGGCAAGTTCGCCGGACAGGTCGCACGCGCCGCACCGGGTCCGTTGCAGCTGCTGGGCACCTCGGGGACGATCACGACGCTGGCGAGCGTGCACTTGGGGCTGCCCGCGTATGACCGGCGGCAGGTCGATGGCTGCACCGTCACCGCCGCGTCGATGCGCGAGATTTCTACATTGCTGGCGTCGCAGGCCCCCGCCGAGCGCGCTCACGTCGGCTGCATCGGCCACGAGCGTGCCGATCTCGTCGTGGCGGGCTGCGCGATCCTCGAGGCGATCCTCGATGCCTGGCCTGCCGAGACGATCCGCGTCGCCGACCGTGGCATCCGCGAGGGCATCCTCCGGACGCTGATGACGCAGGGCTACGCATGACCGGCGGCGGTGGGAGCAAGGGAACGGGCGGCGGCGGCAGCCCCGGCAGCGGCGGCGGTTCGGGGCGCTCGCAGGGCGGGCGGACGCGCGTGCTGACCGCGAAGAAGCGTAGCAACTCGTCGAACCAGTGGCTCGCGCGCCAGTTGAACGATCCCTATGTCAAGGCGGCGAAGGCGGCGGGGTGGCGCAGCCGCGCGGCGTTCAAGCTGATCGAGCTCGACGAGCGCTTCGACCTGCTGCGCGGCGTCAACCGCGTCGTCGATCTCGGCGCGGCGCCCGGCGGCTGGTGCCAGGTGGTCCGCGCCGAGCGACCAAAGGCGAGCGTCGTGGCGATCGACCTGCTGCCGATGGATCCGATCCCCGGCGTGACGATCTTCGAAAAGAACATTCTCGACGACGACGCCGAAGGGCTGTTGCGCGAGGCGCTCGGCGGCGACGCGCAACTGGTCCTCAGCGACATGGCGGCGAACACCGTCGGCCACAAGGCGACCGACCACATCCGCACGATGGCGCTCGTCGAGACGGGGCTGGCGTTCGCAATAGATATGCTCAGCCCCGGCGGCGCGTTCGTCGCCAAGGTGCTGGCGGGCGGTGCCGATCAGGCGCTGGTCGCCGAGTTGAAGCGCCATTTCACGACGATCAAGCACGCCAAGCCGCCCGCGAGCCGCAAGGATTCGAGCGAATGGTACGTCGTCGCGCGGGGCTTCAAGGGGCGGGCGGAGGCGGTTGGGGATATGAGAGAGGCTGCGGCGAGCGAAGTCTCGCCCTGAGCCGAAACGGGAAGTCGCGACAGCGGCGGACTTGATGTCTGCTTGCGCCCAATAGCAGACATCCAACGCCCCGCAGCTTCGCAAGCAACCTACTCTGCCTCAGCCGACACCCCGACGCTTGCCCCCGGTCCCCCCGAGTGGCATCCCCGTTTCATGACCGCGCGCCAACCCGCCGAATGGCACCCGCATGCCGCGACCTGGACCGCCTTCCCAAGCGATTTGGCGCTGTGGGAGGATGATCTCGCGCCCGCGCAGGCGGAGGTCGCGGCGATGGTCCGGGCGATTGCCGGTGGCGAGCGCGTCGAGCTGCTCGTCGCCACCGACGAGGCGGAAGGCGCGGCACGCGCGGCGCTGGGCGACTGCGACGTCGGCTTCCACCGCTACGCCTTCGGCGACATCTGGCTGCGCGACACCGGACCGCTGTTCCTGGCTTCGCCCGCCGGTGCGGCAGCGGCGGGGTTTCGTTTCAACGGCTGGGGCGGCAAGTACCTGTTGCCCGGCGACGACGGCGTCGCGGCGTTCGTCGCGCGCGCGGCGGGGGTGCCGCTGGCGGCGCATCCGTGGGTGCTCGAGGGCGGCGCGATCGAGGTCGACGGGACGGGGCTCGGCGTCACCACCGAGGCGTGCCTGCTCAACCCGAACCGTAACCCGCACATGGACCGCGCCGAGGTCGAATCGCACCTGCGCCGCGATCTCGGGATAGACCGGCTGCTGTGGCTCGGCGGGGGCCTTGCGAACGACCATACCGACGGCCATGTCGACAATATCGCGCGGTTCGTCGCACCGGGCGTGCTCGCCCTGCCGACCGCGTCGGGCCCCGACGACCCCAACGCCGACGCCTTCGCCGATGCACATGAGCGCGCGCGCGACTTCGGCCTCGATGTCGTGACGATACCCTCGCCGGGGCGGACGACGCGCGACGGCACGGTGGTCCCCGCCAGCCACATGAACTTCTACATCGCCAACAAATGCGTCGTGCTGCCGGTCTATGGCACACCGTACGAAGGCGCAGCGGTGGCGGCGCTCGAAGCGTTGTTCCCGACGCGCGACGTTGTTGCTCTGCGTGCCGATCACATCCTGACTGGCGGCGGATCGTTTCACTGCATCACGCAGCAAGTGCCGCAGTAACGACCGAGCTTTGCGATTGTCGTTTGATTGCAGCGTCGGGATATGCGAAGGCTGGCGAACGACGCAACGCAGACTTCGGGCCGGCGTCGGCCCGGCGGTCGAGGGCGAACGCCCCGTCCGCGACGACCGGCAGGGCCGTGCCGCTGCACCTGGTACCAGCGTTTTTTGCGCTGTAAATCGGGGCAACACTGTGTGATTGTGCGGGTGCGGCGCGAGGGCTGGGTATGATGTCGGTAGCTGGATACACGCAGGACGGGCGGATCGGGATCCTGACCACCGACCTCGGCAAGGATGTGCTGCTGCTGCGGCGGATGACTGCCGTCGAGCGCCTCAGCGAGTCCTTCACCATCGTCGTCGATGCGTGGAGCCCCAACCCGGCAAAACTCCACACGCTGCTCGGCACCAACGCGACGATCCAGTTTCTTTCGGAGGACCGCACCGACCTCAACCGCTATTTCAACGGCCAAGTCTGGGAATATACCGAGCTTGATTCGACCGATGGCTATAACTGGCGCCTGACGCTGCGACCGACGACCGAATTCTCGACGCTCAACCGTCGCAGCAAGGTCTGGCAGAACAAGTCGGTCAAGGATATGGTTATTGCGGTGCTGGGCGAAAGCAGTACCACCCATTCGATGAAGTCATCGGCGACTTACGCGGCGGTCGAATATACCGTCCAGTATCAGGAAAGCGATTTCGACTTCATCTCGCGGTTGATGGAGTATGAAGGGCTCTATTATTATTACACCCATTCCGACGGTGCGCACGAGATCGTGCTGATCGACGACCGCAACGCGCACGAAGACATGACGCCCGCGAGCCTGCTCGTCGAGCCGCGTGACGAGCGCAACCACAGCTATATCTGGTCGGTCGTCGAGCGCCGCGGGCTCGGCCCGGCGAAGGTCACCGTCGACGACTATGATTTCGAGCAGCCGAAGACGGCGTTGCTGAAGTCGAAGCCTGCGGCGACGCCCGGCGGGACCGCGCCCGAACGCTTCGATAATGCCGGGAGCTATGCCGGGCCGAGCCTTGCCGAAGCCGAGGTCTATGACTTCCCGTCGAAATACAACAAGCCGGGCGAGGCGCTGTCGACGCGCTACAGCGAGAATTGGCTCGGCGCGCACCGGCGGCAGATGGCGCGCAGCTTTGCCGAGGGCGACGCGTTCTCCGCCGCCGTCGGGCGCAACATCAAGCTCAAGTTCTTCGCCCACGAGGCCAGCCCGACCGAGTCGGACTATCTGATCGTCGGGACGACGCATCGCTATGCCGGGCCCGACTATACGAGCAGCGCCGAACAGGCCGAAGACCTGACCGTCGAACTCGAGCTGATGCCCGCCGCCGATCAATATCGGCCCGCGCTGCGCACCCCGCGCCCGCGCATTCTGGGTCCGCAGACGGCGCTCGTCGTCGGCCCGTCGGGCGAGGAAATCTACACCGACAAATACGGCCGTATCAAAGTCCAGTTTCACTGGGACCGCGACGGTGCCGAGGACGACAAGAGCAGTTGCTTCGTGCGCGTCGTACAGACCGGCGCGGGCAAGAACTGGGGCAGCTTCAGCCTGCCGCGCATGGGGCAGGAAGTCGTCGTCGAGTTCATGGACGGCGACCCCGACCGCCCGATCGTCACCGGCGCGGTCTACAACGGCGAAAACGGCACGCCGGTGCTGCTGCCCGACAACAAGACGCAGTTCGGCTGGCGCAGCCGCAGCACCAAGGGCGGCGGCGGCACCAACCATTTGTGGGTCGAGGACAAGAAGGGCGAGGAGGTCGTCTGGTTCCGCGCCGAACGTGACTACAAGATGCACATCGTCAATGCCGACGAGGAACGTCAGTATGACAAGGGCAACCGCAAGGTGACCTTCCAGGAAGGCAACGACGAACTGATCATCACCAAGGGCACACGCACCGAGACGATCGAAGGCCACGACACCAAGACGATCAAGACCGGCAACCGCATCGTCGCGATCAACACGGGCAATCTCGAGACGACGGTCAAGACCGGCGACGAAACGCGAACCGTCAAGACCGGCAAGCGCACGACGACGATCCAGCAGGACGAGACACTCGAAGTCAAGATGGGCAACCGCGACACCGCGATCAAGATGGGCAACGACACGCTCGACATCAAAATGGGCAATCGCAAGACCGAACTTAGCATGGGCAATGATGCGCTCACGCTGAAGATGGGCAATGTCGACATCAAGCTCAATCTCGGCGCGCACAAGACCGACGCGATGCAGGCGATCGAACTCAAGTGCGGGATGAGTTCGATCAAGCTGACGCCGGCGTCGATCGAGATCAAGTCGTTGATGGTCAAGGTCGAGGCGACCGCCATACTCGAAACCAAAGGCCTGATGACGCAGCACAACGGCACCGCCATGACGATGATTAAGGGCGGCCTGGTGATGATCAACTGATGCGCGTGGCGGGGGCCCGGTGGGAAATGGCTTCATGAGCGGCGCGGTGGCAGCGGCGGCGGTGCGCCCGTGGCGGCGGGTCAAGTGGACGCGCGCGGCGCAGCTCGCGCCGCTGCTCGACGACGCGGTCGAGCTCGACGGGTTGGCCGACCGTCCCCCCGCCGAGGCGTTCGCGGCGCTTTTTGATACCGATCGCATCCAGGCGACGCGCTTCGTCGCGCAGTGCCTGCCGCGCATGGACGCAGTGATGTGGGTCGGGGCCTGCCTGCAGCGCAGCGGCGCGCCCAAGACCACGGCTGCGGCGGTGGCGCGCAAGGCGGCGGTGCGCTGGGTTCGCGAACCGTCCGACGCGCTGCGGCGCGAGGCGTTCGTCGCGGGCGAGAAGGCCGGTTGGGCGACCGCCGATGGCGCGGCGTGCCTCGCGATCTTCCTGTCGGGGGGATCGATGGCCCCGCCCGAACAGGAGCAGGGGGTGCCGCCGCCGCCGGGTGCGTTCGGGCAGGCGGTGGCGGGCGCGGTGCTGATCGCGGCGCTGAGCGACGGCCCCGCCGAGTTCGAAAACAAGCTGGGCGTCCTGTTGCGCATTGCGGAGGCGTCGGCGGCAGGCGACACTGGGGGCGGTGGACCGGAGTCGGCTGCGTGACCCTGCGACTGAGTATCGAAAACGTGTCATCGCTGACGTCGGGGGACCCGGTCGAGGTCGCGCTCGAACAGCATGGACTGATCATCGGGCGCGCCGCGCACGCCGACTGGACGCTGCCCGACCCGAAGAATTTCATCAGTTCGGTCCATTGCGAGATCGATTATCAGGGCGGGCGCTACTTCCTCACCGACCGCAGCACCAACGGCACCTTCATCAACGGCTCGACGCAGCGCTTCACCAAACCCTATCAATTGCGCGACGGTGACTTGGTGGCGATCGGCCAGTATCAGGTGCGCGTCGAGGAAGTCCCCGAGGAGGGCGGCGTCGTCGAAGCGTCGCCATTCGCCACCGCCGAGGCGGCGGCGTTCGGTACGGGCCTCGACTGGGGCGCGGGGGCGGGACCGGCCTCGAAGCCGATCGACGAGCGCAAGTTCGGGCGCGAGCCGCCCAAGCCGCTGTTCCAGTCGGCGAGCGATCCGTTGATGAACGCCTTCGCGATGCCGGGCGCGGGTGGCGATCCGTTCGGCACCGGTGGCGGCGGCGCGTCGCCGTCGGGGTTCGGCGGCGGCGATCCGTTCGGCATCGGTGGGGGCGCGAGCGCCCCGGCGTCGGCCCCGCCCGCCGACCCCTTCGGCCTTGCCGCACCGTCGCCCGCGCCGCCGCCCGCTGCCCGTCCCGCCCCGGCACCCGCGCCCGCAGGCGACCCGTTCGGCATCGGCGCGCCACCGCCGCAGCGCGGCACGATTCCGCCGCCGAGCGGCGACCCCTTCGGCTTTGCCGGCGGCGCACCCGCGGCACCCGCCGGGGCCGATCCTTTCGGCATCGGTGCCGCGCCGGCACCGTCCTCCTATGCGGCGTCGCCCGCGCCCGCGCCCGCGACTGCCGACCCCTGGGCCAAGCTGCACGGCCAGCCGCAGGTCGACTTCGCGGCCGCGATGGCACCCGCGCCACCGCCGGTGGCCGCCGCGCCTGCGCCAGCACCGCGCGCCGCCGCCGCACCCGCCGCGCGTCCGGCTGCCGCGCCCGCGCCGGGCGAAGCGGGGTTGTTCGACAAGCTGCTCGCCGCGACGGGGATCAGGCGCGCCGATCTGGGCGACGCCACCCCCGAAGCGGTGGTCGAGGCGGCGGGGCAGTTGCTGCGCCAGACCGCCGACGGATTGATCCGCCTGCTCGACGCGCGGACGCGGATTCGCAACCAGTTCGGCGTCGGCGCATCGGTGACGACCTTCCAGCGCGCGGGCAACAACCCGCTGAAGTGGACGCGCAAGCCCGACGAGGCGCTGCGGCGCATGATGGGCGCGCCCGACCCAGGCGACCTGCCGGGCGCGCAGGCGGTGCGCGGCGCTTTCGAGGACCTCCAGGCGCACGAGATGGCGATGATCGCCGCGATGCAGGATGCGATGCAGGCGACCATCGAACGCTTCGCCCCCGACAAGATCAAGGAGCGCATTAGCGCGCGCGGCTGGCTGAAATCGGTGCTGCCCGGCAGCCGCGAGGCCACCCTGTGGCGCGCCTACGAGACCGAGTTCCGCGCCTTCGCCGACGAGACCGAGGCCGCGTACCTCGACCTGTTCGCCAAGCACTTCAAAAAGGCGTATGAGCGGACCATCGCCAAAGCCGGACCCGGTTGAGGAGCACGCGCCATGCCGCCCGCCTCGCGTATCACCGACATGCACGTCTGCCCGATGTTCACCGGGCCGGTACCCCATGTCGGCGGGCCGATCATCCTCGGCGAGTTCACCGTGCTGACCGGGATGTTGCCACAGGCGCGCATCGGCGACATGGCGGTGTGCGTCGGCCCGCCGGACGTGATCGCGCTCGGCGCGTTCACGACGCTGGTCGGCAAGAAGCCCGCCGCGCGAATCGGCGACCTGACCGCGCACGGCGGCACGATCGTGCTGGGGTTCCCGACGGTGATCATCAATAAATAGCGCGGGCCGGACGTCGACCGGCGCTCAGGGCGTCAGCTCGATCCAGCCGCTTGCCAAAGCGCATTTGCCACCGCCGCACGCGCTCGCCAACGCGCCGGTGTCGAGCGGCCATTTCTGCGCGGGCGGCAGGGTTCCGCCCGCGATGACGACCGCAAGGTAGCGATTGGCTTTTTGCTCGAAGGGCAGCGCCGTCATGTCGATGGCGCTCGTGGGCGTCGACAGGATACGGTCTTCCTTACCTTGGGGAACGTCAGCGGCAATCAGCAACAATACCTGACCCATTCCCGGCGGGCCCGCCTTAAGGTTGAGGTCCACGGGAACGTAACCGTTGGCATCCTTGCGCGCGCTCGAATAGTTGATCCGTTGCGAGCCCGTGATACCGAAGCCGCCTTCGCCACCTGCGGGCACGGCCGTCCGGAGCTTGGCGATGATCTCGCAGGTCTCGCGGCTGGGCGAAGTGATCGTCGCGGCGTCGCCTGCGTCGAGCGAATAGCCGCTCGGCGCGCGGGGCAGCGACGAGCCCGCCGCGCGCCAGCCGATGATCAGAATATGCCCGTCGGCGTCAGGCTCGCCCGCTATCCTGAGGTCGCTGCACGGCACGGCGGCAAGCGCGGCGAGCAGCTCCGGACGCGCCTGCGCCCACGCGGGACGCGACGGAGCGGCAGCTGAGGCAGCGGCAGGCGGTGCGGTCGTGGCGTCAGGGATCGCTGCAGTCTCGGCGAGTTTGTCGCCGCCGCTCAGCGCGAAATACCCGCCGACCGCTGCCACGAGGACCGCCGCGCCGATGCCGCCGAACAGTGGCAGCTTGCTTTTGGGTGCGGCCGCCGGGGGCGCGGTCGCGGCGTCGGCGCGGACGAAGGCGGGCTTGGTCGCCGGGCGGTCGTCGTCGAGCGGCGTGTCGGGGGTGCCGAACGCACTGCGCAGGTTCGCACCCATGTTCGCCACCGCCGGCGCGTCGAGCGCTTCGATCACCGCGTCCATCGAGCGGAAGCGGACTTCGGGGTCGGGCTCGAGCATGCCGGAGAATACCGGCACGAGATCGGACGCAAGGAATTCGAGGTTGGGGACATGGTCGCGCGCGTCGAGCGCGTCGACGATCGTCACCCCCATGTCGAGCGGCGACCCCTTCGCATAGGCAAGGACGGTCAGCGCGAGGCTGTAGACATCGGTCCACGGCCCGACAGAGCGTTTGTATTTGCCGAAGATTTCGGGAGCGGCGTAACCGAACTTGCCCGCGAACGCATCGCCGACGACCGATTTCTCGCCGGGGTTGGTGTCCTTGGCGATGCCGAAGTCGATAATCTTGGCGCGCGCCACGTCGCCGTCGGGAAGCAGGATATTGTCGGGCGACAGGTCGCGGTGGATGACACCCGCCGCATGGGCGTTGCCGAGGCCTGCGGCGAGGCGGCGCAAGACGATGCGGACCATGTTGGCCTCGGCGGGCACACCGTCGAGGACATCGGACATCGGCACGCCGTCGACGAATTCGATGGCGAGATAGTTGAGCTGCGTCGTGCGGTCGAACGCCAGCGTCCGGTACTTGACCAGCGCATCGTGGCCAAGACGTTCGAGCGCCGAGGCCTCGCGGCGGAACAGCGACATGAACTGCGCGTCGGCGGCGAACTGCGGCAGGATGACCTTGATCGCGACGCGCTCGCCGCTCGCCAGGTTGCGCCCCTCGTAGACCTCGCCCATGCCGCCGCGCGCGATGAAGCGGACGATCTCGAACAGATCGTTGAGCTGATAGCCGACGAGGCTGCCCGGCGGCCCCGAGCCGAACGACGGCACCGCGGGCTGGGCGGTCTGCGCCTCGGGCAGCGCCTCGATCTTGGCCTCGGCTTCGGCGAGCTGGTCGGGGGAGGGCGCGGGTGCGCCGAACGGGTCGGCGGATGGTGCGACGGTGCCACCGAACGGGTCTGGCGCGGGGTGCCTCGCGTCATACGCCTCGGGTGCGGACGCGAAGGGGTCGGCGGCCTCGGAAGCGCCGTACGGATCGGGGGCGAACGCGTTCGATGCGCTGAACGGATCGTCAGCCGGTGCGGGTGCGCCGAACGGATCGCCAGGCTCGCCACCCGGCCATGCCGACGCCAGCGGCGGCGCGCTCTTCGCGGCGTGTGCGTCGAGTGCGGCGGCAAGGCTGTCGGCGCTTGCCACGACAGTGCGTTCGCCCGCATTGGCATTGTCGGGCTTGGGCAGATCGTCGTCGCTCATAGTTCGTCCTGTCCGCTGAGCGCCGTGGTTTCCTCGACCGACACGATGACGATGCTGGTATTGTCGGGGGCACCGCGTTCGAGCGTCTCGGCAACGAGTTGATCGGCGGCGGCGTCGATGTTGCCGCGCGCCATTATACGCGCAATCAGCACCTCGGGCACGACTTTCGTCAGGCCGTCGCTGCACAACAGATAGCGGTCGCCCGGCCACGCCTTGTCGACGATACAGTCATAGCGCAACGCCGCCTCGGTGCCGACGGCGCGGCTGAGCACATGGCTCATCGGGTGCGACTCGGCGTCCTCGGGGGCGAGGCTGCCGCGGTCGACGAGTTCCTGCACGACGGTATGGTCGCGCGTCACCTGCGTCAGCTCGCCTCGCCGCGCGCGGTAGATGCGGCTGTCGCCGACCCACAGGAACAGCGTGTCGTCGCCGTTGAGGTGGAACAGCACCGCCGTGGTGCCCATCTGCTTGCCCGCCGTGACCGCCGCGTCGTTGATCGTCGTATTGCCCGCCTCGAACGCCGAGACCAAAGCACTGCCGCGCGCGGCGGGGTCGGCGGGCATGTCGAGCGCCGCGAACTGCGCGATCAGCGTCTGCGATGCCCATTGGCCGTTGTCGTGGCCGCCCATGCCGTCGGCGACGACCCACAGGGCTGCCTCGTCGCGCGCCAGCAGCGAATCTTCGTTGACCTTGCGGACGAGGCCGACATGGGTGCGCGGGGCCGAGCGATGGCGGAGCTGCATCATCCCTCGCCTACGCTCAGCAGCAGGTCGATCAGCGCGCTGTCGGCGCGCGGCGACCGGACCAGCACCGGCGCACCGTCGGCGGGGTCGCCGACCCACCACGCAGTGTCGGGCGGAAGCGCCAGGCCGCCGAGCATCGCCGCGCGCGCGTTCGGCGTGTCGACCGCATCCGCGACCACGCCGAGCATCGCGTCGGCGTCGAGGTCGCCGCCGAGCGCATCGTACATCGCGTTTTCGAGCGCGCTGCCGAATTGCGGCTGTTGCGCCGCGACTGCCCAGACGAGATCGGCGGGACCTGCCACCCCGGCTGTCAGGAAGAAATAGCGCCCCGCCTTGTCGATCGACGGCGCCAGCGCGAGGTGCAGCGCCAACGGTCCCGCCAGCCCCGGGGCGACATACCCCTGCCACATCGGCGCGCCGTTCATGCGCGCCTCGAACGCCTCGTCGTCGGCCCCCTCGCGTTCGGCGGCCACGGCGGCGGTCAGCCAAGCGTCGAGCGCGCCGGTGACTTCGGGCGGCCAGCCGCGCTCGACGAAATCGCCATGTGCGGGCAGCTTGCCGAACAGGCCCGCGATCAGGCCGCGCTCCGCCGGCGTGGCGGAAAGACCGGCGTCGCTCACAGCCGCGCCGGGCAACGCAGTGCGAACGGACCGTCGGGGGCGAACGGGTCGGGGCCGCCCGCGACCTCGATATCGATCGCGCTGTCGGGCGAGAAGATGAAGCGATATTTCGTCGGCCCCGTAACCTGCTTGCGCGCATGGTCGAGAATGCGGAACAGTGCCCACGGCCCCTCCTCGCGCAATGGCGGTGCGACGCCGCCGTTGGTCGCGGCCATCTCGGCGACCTGGCTGCCGCCGCTCGACCAGCTGAAGCGCTCGCCCGAAGCCCCCGGGTTGAGGTCCATCGGCACGCCCCCGGCGCGCAGGCGGACACCGCCCTTGTTGGTCGGGGCGGCGCTGATCCGCAGCACGAGATTGCCGCCCATCAGCTGGCTGACACCCTCGGCGCGCTGGAAGCTGTGGGCGCTTTCGGGGGTGAAGTTCTTGACCGTCGGTTCGCTGATCCAGCGCCACATCTTGCCGTCGCGCGCGAGATAGGTGCCGAGCTGGTTCTGCCCGAAGCCCGTGACGATGCCCGCGACGCGTGACACGTCGGCGGGCTGGAGGTCGTTGCCCTTGCCGAACGGATAACCCTTGCCGAGTACCGCCTGGCACGCGCCGACGACACTTTGGGCGTAACCGTCGCGCAGTTCGGAGGTGCGTGTCGTTTCGGCCGCCTTGCTCGACCCACCCGCGACCTGCGTGACGAAATCGCCGTAGGACGTCGTGTGGGTTTTGCCGTCGAACT
>CAXTSL010000036.1:16929-27258 GCA_964246975.1 uncultured Sphingomonadaceae bacterium | reverse complement strand
TCGGGGCCGAGGCGCTGGCGCGCTGGTCGAGCCCGACGCTCGGCATCATCGACCAGTGCATCGCGCGCGACCGCTGGGTCGGGGTCGAAGGCCGGACGACGCTCAACGGCGTCGCGGCGCACACCCGGTCGTGTTCGGGCCTCGTGGGCGCGCATCTGGCGACGAGTTCGCCGCATTATTTCAGCGCGCCAGACTTCGCCGCCTTCGAGCGTGTCCGCACCACGGCCTTCGACACGCTGTATGGCGGCGACAACCATAATTACGGCCTCGTCGCCAGCGGCCACCTCGATCTCGTCGTCGAGGCGGGGCTCAAGCTCTACGACTGGGCGGCGCTGGTCCCCGTCGTCGAGGGGGCGGGCGGCGTCATGCGCGACTGGGCAGGCGCGCCGCTCAGGCGGGGCAGCGACGGGCGTGTCATCGCGGCGGGCGACGCGCGCGTCCTCGACGAAGCGCGGGCGCGGCTCGCGGGATGAAAGGCAGCACGATGGACGACCTCAGGCCGCGCCGCTCGATCCTGTACCTGCCCGCGATCCGCGCCTCGGCGGTGGCGAAAGCGCGGACGCTCGACTGCGACTGCGTCATCCTCGACCTCGAAGACGCCGTCGCGCCCGAGATGAAGGACGCCGCGCGCGACGCCGTCGTCGCGGCGCTGGGCGACGGCGGTTGGGGCCACCGCGAGGTGCTGGTGCGCGTCAATTCGCTCGCCACGGCGTGGGGGCCGCACGACTTCGCCGCCGCCGTCGCCGCCCGCGCCGACGGCATCGTTGTGCCCAAGGTAGACGACGCGGCGGCCGCGCGCGATGCCGTGGCGCACGCGGGCGGCCTGCCGGTGTGGGCGATGATCGAGACGCCGAACGCCGTGCTCGACGCGCCGGAAATCGCGCGCACGCCGGGGGTGACGGCGCTGCTGGCGGGCTTCGCCGACCTCGCCAAGGACCTCCGGCTGCGCCCCGGCGCGGCGCGCGTGCCGCTCCATTACGCCATGAGCCGCATCGTTGTCGCGGCGCGGGCGGGCGGCGTCTTCGCCTTCGACGGGGTTTTCACCGACATTCGCGACGACGACGGCATGCGGGCCGAGGCGGTGCAGGCGGTCGACTTCGGCTTCGACGGCAAGACCCTTGTCCATCCCGCGCAGGTCGCCATCGCCAACGCCGCCTTCGCCCCGTCGGCCGCCGAGATCGCCGAGGCGCGCGGGCTGATCGCCGCGCACGCCGATGCGGTGGCGAGCGGCGCGGGCGTGACGACCTTCGGCGGCAAGCTCGTCGAGGTGCTCCACGTCGCCGTCGCACGCCGCGCGCTGGCGGTCGCCGACGCCATCGCCGCCAGGTGAGGCGCAGGACGTGAGCCGAAACCACTGCCGGAGCGTTGCGGCGTCTGCTAGACTAAAGCGGATACCGTTCGGGAGTGGCGCGATGCGTGGACTGATGTTGCTGATCGCCGTGGGCGCTGCCGTCGCGAGTGCGCCTGCCGCCGCGCAATCGGCCTTGAAGGGCAACGGCGTCGCCGCCGACGGCACCCAGCCGCGCAAGCGCATCGTCGACGTGTTCGGCACCGACCTCTGCCCCAAGGCGGTCGACAAAGACGAGATCGTCGTCTGCGTGCGCCACCCCGACGAGGAACGCTACCGCATCCCGTCGGGCGTCCGCACCGGTCAGGGCAAGCCGCTCAGCCCCTATGCGACGCGCCGTGAGCGACTCGTCGCGCAGGCGGCGGGCGGCGCCGGCGGCGGCATCGGCTCGTGCACGCCGATCGGTCCGGGCGGCGGCACCGGCTGCAACAAGCTGCTGCAGGACGCGTATCGCGAGGAAAAGAACCCGCGCTGAACTAAATCTCGACCTGCGATCCCAGTTCGACGACGCGATTGGTCGGCAGCTTGAAGAATTCCATCGCGGTTTCGGCGTTGCGCAGCATCCACGCAAACAGCTTCTCGCGCCAGATCGCCATCCCCGGCCGGTCGCTGGCGAGCAAAGTCTGCCGCGCGAGGAAGAAGCTCGTGTCCATCATCTTAAGCTTTGGCCCGCAGTTCTCGACTGTCTTGAGCACGGCGGGAATGTCGAGTTCCTGCATGAAGCCGTACTGGATGATCAGCCGGTAGAACTCCGACCCGAGGTCGCGAACCTCGATGCGGTCCTCGTCGTCGACATAGGGCACCTCGTCGATCACCACGGTGAGAATCATGATGCGCTCGTGGAGCACCTTGTTGTGCTTCAAATTGTGGAGCAGCGCGTGCGGCACGCCCTCGGGCGAACTCGTCATGAACACCGCCGTGCCGGGAACCCTTGTCGCAGCCGTCGCGGCGGACTTGATGAAGACCTCCATCGGCATCGCACTCTCGCGCAGGCGCAGCATCATCAACTGACGCCCCTTCGCCCACGTCGTCAGGAAGGTGAAGGCAATTCCGCCGATCAACAACGGGAACCACCCACCGTCGGGAATCTTGGTCAGGTTAGAGCCGAAATAAGCAAGGTCGATAACAAGAAACACTGCGATCGTTGGGATTGACACCCAGCGCGGCCATTTCCAGACCGAGTAGACGAGTACCGCGAACATGCAGGTGGAAATCAGCATCGTACCCGTCACCGCGATACCATAGGCGCTCGCCAGCGCGTCCGAGGTGCCGAACATGAAGACGAGCAGCAACACCATGCCGAGCAGCCCCCAGTTAACCAGCGGGATGTAAATCTGCCCTGCCGCGCTGGCGCTGGTGTGGGTGATTTTGAGGCGCGGCAGGAAGCCCAGCTGGACCGCCTGCTGGCACACCGAGAACGCCCCCGAAATAACCGCCTGGCTGGCGATGACCGTAGCGAATGTGGCAAGGACGACCAGCGGCAGCCGCGCCCAATCGGGGGCCATCAGATAGAAGGGATTGCTGACCGTCGCTGGGCGGTCGAGCATCATCGCACTTTGGCCCAGGTAGTTAAGCAAAAGTGCGGGCAGGACGAAATATAGCCAGCTGACTTTGATCGGCCGTCGGCCGAAATGCCCCATGTCGGCATAGAGCGCTTCGGCTCCGGTCACCGACAGAACCACAGAGCCAAGTGCCAGGAAGGCAAGCCGAGGATTGTCGGCAAAGAAAACATAGGCCCAATAGGGGTTGAGCGCGGCGAGGATCGACGGGTTGAGCACGATATGCGTCGCGCCCATCACCGCGATAACGACAATGTAGACCGCCATGACCGGCCCGAACAGCGCGCCGACCTTGGCCGAGCCACGCGCTTGGATGAAGAATAGCCCAATCAGGATGCCGATCGAGATCGGCAGCACGAGCGGGGTCAGCCGCGCCTCGACCACCGTCAGTCCCTCGACCGCCGACAGCACCGAGATCGCCGGCGTGATGATGCAATCGCCGAAGAACAGCGCGGTCGCCAGCACGCCGAGCAGGATAAGGCCCTTCGACCAACTCGCCCCCGGCGTCAGGCGGTTGATCAGCGCCAACAGTGCGAGGCTGCCGCCTTCGCCGCGATTGTCGGCACGCAGGATGATGAGGACGTACTTGATCGTGACGACGAGGATCATCGTCCAGAACACGAGGCTCATCACGCCGAAGATGTGCAGCCGGTCGACGGCGAGTGGGTGGTGGCCGGTGAAGGTCGTCTTGAGCGCGTAGAGCGGGCTGGTGGCGATGTCGCCGAAAACCACCCCGACCGCGCCGAGCGCAAGGCGGGGCAGGCTCTGCGGGGCGTGGTGGCCCGAGCGGTCGTTGGGCAGGATCGCAGCGGTGGCGGTCATCTGCAGCGCGTAACGAGCGGGGCGCGGTCGCGGGTGCGCGACACGGCGACGCGCGCGATCATCTTTGCATTGCCATTGGCCCCGGCGGTCACGGCGGGCGCGTTAGCAGGTCGCGTACCCGCCCGCAACGCGCCAGTCGGTCACGCCACGATGCTGTCGACGACCCGATAGGCGCTCGGGTCGAAGCGGACGGCCAGCGCGCCGCACGCCCGCATGTGCGCCTGCGCCGCAGGATCGGCGCGCATGGCGTCGAAATCGGCCTTGGTGGCCCATTGCGCATAGTTGACGACGCGCGTCGCGTCGGCGCTGACGTGGATACTCGCCGAAACGAAGCCGGGCCTGCCGAGCATCGTGTCGCGCGTCGTCGAGACGAGCATTTCGGCGAGTCGCTCGGCATTCGCCGGTTCGACCTCGAAGGTGTTGATCAGGGTGAATAGCCGACTGGCTGCATCGATCGTCGCCATCTTCGTCCTCCTTCGACGCGTGAACAGAAAACCCGGCGTCACCGCCGGTGCGCCCGGGAGCGCGACAGCGCCGCCGCCGCGCGTTATAGCCCGCGCCATCGAAATTGCGGAGCGAACCCCATGCACGTCGGCGTCCCCAGGGAAATCAAGATTCACGAATATCGCGTCGGGCTGACGCCGTCGTCGGTTGCCGAGCTGACGGCGGCGGGCCACCGCGTCACCGTCGAGACCGGCGCGGGCGACGGCATCGACTTCACCGACGCCGATTATGTCGCGGCAGGTTCGGAGATCGCGCCCGACGCGGCGACGGTGTTCGGAACCGCCGACCTGATCGTCAAGGTCAAGGAGCCGCAGCTCCACGAATGCGCGATGCTGCGGCCCGGCCAGACGCTATTCACCTACCTCCATCTCGCCGCCGACAAGCCGCAGGCCGAAGCGCTGATGGCGAGCGGCGCGACGTGCATCGCCTATGAGACCGTCACCGAGCGCGCCGGGGGCCTGCCGCTGCTGCGTCCGATGTCCGAGGTCGCCGGACGCATGGCGGTGCAGGTCGGCGCGCACTATCTCGAAAAGGAACAGGGCGGGCGCGGCATCCTGCTCGGCGGCGTCCCCGGCGTCGCGCCGGCGCGGGTGGCGATCCTCGGCGGCGGGGTCAGCGGCATCAACGCCGCGCAGATGGCGGTCGGGTTGCGCGCCGACGTGACGATCTACGACATCTCGACGAGCCGCCTCGCCGAGATCGACGAGATGTTCGCGGGGCGCGTCAAGACCGTCTATTCGTCGAAGGCGGCGATTTCGGCGATGCTCGAAGGGGCGCACGTCGTCATCGGCGCAGTGCTCATCCCCGGCGCGGCGGCCCCCAAGCTGATCACCCGCGACATGCTCGGCCTGATGAAGCGCGGCAGCGTGCTCGTCGACATCGCCATCGACCAGGGTGGCTGCTTCGAGACGTCGCACCCGACGACGCATCAGGACCCCGTCTATGTCGTCGACGGCATCATCCACTACTGCGTCGCCAACATGCCCGGCGCAGTCGCGCGGACGAGCGCCTTCGCGCTTAACAATGCGACGCTGCCGTTCGTGCTAAGGCTGGCGAAGCTCGGCGCGCCTGCGGCGCTGGCGGCCGACCCGCATTTCGCGGCCGGCCTCAACGTCGCCGACGGCAAGATCCGCCACGCGGCGGTCGCCGAGGCGCTGGGGCTGGAGTTCGTGCCCTAGCGTCGCCGCGCGGCGACGAAGCGCGCGTAGAACAGCAGATTGAGGCCGATCAGGATCGCGCCATAGATCAGCTGCGTGTCGTGCGTCAGCCCGTCGGGATAGATCACCGGCGTGACGTAGCGGTCGACGAAGCCGCCGTCATAGCCCGCCTCGCCGCCTTGTTCGCGCCAGGCATTTTCGAGCGGCGTGAGCGGACAATAATTACCCGAAAACTCGATCCACGCCCCCCACGCCAGCGCCGGCAGGTGGAGCCAGACCAGCCGGGGCCAGCGCACCAACGTGCTCGCCCCGAGCAGCGCGAACAGGATGAAGGCCGCGTGGACCGCGACGAGAGCATCGGCAAGCAGGACGTAGGTCATCGTCACGCTTCCCCCTCCCCCGCCGCGCGCGGCGGAGGAGAGGCAAGCCGGGCTCAAGCGGCCTTGAGCACCAGTTCGATCTTCGCCTGTGCCGCCGGTTCGTCGATGTTCTCCATCGCGGCGAGTTCGCGCGCGAGGCGGCCGATGGCGGCTTCGTAGATCTGACGCTCCGAATAGCTTTGCTCGGGCTGGTCCTCGGCGCGGTGGAGGTCGCGGACCACTTCGGCGATCGACACGAGATCGCCCGAATTGATCTTGGCCTCGTACTCCTGCGCGCGGCGGCTCCACATCGTGCGCTTGATCTTGGCCTTGCCCTTCAACGTCGTCATCGCCTCGAGCAAAGTCGCCTGGCTCGACAGCTTGCGCATGCCGACGCCCTCGGCCTTGTTGGTCGGAACGCGCAGCGTCATGCGCTCCTTCTCGAAGCGCAGCACATAAAGTTCGAGCGCGGTGCCGGCGATCTCCGAACTCTGGATTTCGACGACGCGCCCGACGCCGTGCTTGGGATAGACGACATAGTCGCCGGCGACGAAGTTGAGCGGCTTGGGGTTGGCTGCAACCATCTGGTCATCCTCTCAGCGCCGCCCGAAAGGACAGGCGAGCCGAGGCGCGCGCGGGGGCGCGACCGAGGCTTCCGGACCCTTGCCTTGACCTGCCGGGCGACTGTTATAGGCCGTTGCCGCGTCCGGCAGGGACACAGCGGCCGGTTGGGAACGCGCGAACGCTTACGCAGAAGCGACCATAGCAGAAAAATGACGCGGGTTCCACTGGGGAGTTTGGGGGCCGGAAGGACCCCCCTCCGTCGCTTCGCGCCACCTCCCCCTGAAGAGGGGGAGGAGCAGGACGGCAATCCTCCCCCTTTTCAGGGGAAGGTGGCGGCGCAGCCGACGGAGGGGGCCTTCGTCGACGCTACGCAGCTTCACCCCTGACCCGGCTCCGCGCTGAAATACAGGTCGTACTTCCCCGCCTCGCCCTTATGCTCGTCGGCATCGGGCGGCGTCGGCCCCTTGACGGTGATGTTGGGCCATGACGCCGACAGCGAGGCGTTCAGCTCAAGCCACTTCTCCAGCCCGTTCTCGGTGTCGGGAAGGATCGCCTCGGCGGGGCATTCGGGCTCGCAAACGCCGCAGTCGATGCACTCGCTGGGGTTGATGACGACCATGTTCTCGCCCTCGTAGAAACAGTCGACAGGGCAGACTTCGACACAATCCATGTACTTGCACTTGATGCAAGCCTCGGTCACCACATACGTCATCGCGCGTCCCCGGTTGGCCCTGTGCCTTGGCACCCCTGCTAAACGGCGGCGAGCGCGTCCGTCAACTGCGGTTGGGGGCTGCGGCTGCCAGCACTGAGGTCGGTGTAGAGTTCCTGCGCCTCGGGATACGGCCCGCGCCGGTCGCTGAGCGCCTCGACGCGGACGACCACAACCGCCTCGTGGCGCGGGAAACTGACCACCGAACCCGCCCGGACCAGCGCCGAGGCGCGGTCGATGACGCGCCCGTCGAGCCGGAGATGGCGGCTTTCGCAGAGCCGCTGCGCATCGCCGCGCGATTTCGCCAGACGTGCGAACCACAACCATTTGTCGAGCCGCAATCCCTGACCGTAGACCAAGACTTACCTGCCTTTCATTCCTGCGAGCGCCGCAAAAGGGTTGGAAGGAGAAACAACGGACGCAACCTCGCGCTCGGGCTTCACCCCGCCCCATGCGAACGCCGCCGCGCCGTCGACGAGGCGCAGGCGGTAGCCAAGGGCGCGCATCAGTCGGGCAAAGCCGTCGTGGCTCATGCCGACGCTGGCGACCCATTTGGCGTCGGGGACGAAGGCCGCACGCCCGGCGCGGACGCCGTGCATGGCGCGCGCCAGCCGGTCGACCATGTCGACGCGCACCGCCTGGGCGCCGACGATCCAGAAGCCCGCGACACCGTAGAAGGCGGGCGGCACCGCGCCCTCGACGTCGATGGTGACGCGCCCCGCCAGCGGCGGCGGCGGCAGGTCGTCGGCGACCGCCGCGACCCCCCACAGCGCCAGCCGCCAGCGCGTCGCCTCGGGGCGCAGCAGCTCGGCAACATAGAGGTGGACGACGCCAAGCCGCACCCCCGCCTTGAGCAGCGCGCCGCGGTCGGCACGCGTCAGCGCCTCCACCTGCGCGCGGACATCGGCGCGTGCCATACAGCCCATGTTCTCGACGAGGCGGACGATCAGTCCGCGCGCGGCGGGCGACAGCGACGGCGTCAGTCGCGCAACGCGGGTCAGCGGAGCCAGCACGCGGTCGCGCGCCACCTCGAACCATGCCGCCAGCCGCCCGACGACGCGCGCGCGCTCGGGCGTCGGGATCGCCTCCAACGCGCGGTCGAGGTCGATGCGCGGGTGGAGCGCATCGCGTCCCGGCCGCAGCTTGGCGATCTTCGCGCCGTTCCACAGGATGCGCGGCGGCATCCCGCCATCGAAGGCGAGCGCGAAGGCGTCGTCGTCCGACTCGGCGAGCGCGACCGCGCGGCGCGCCAGTTCGCGCGGCAGATGGCGCTCGGCGGCGGCCAGCAGCAGCTTGCGCTCGCCCGCGCGCGCCGTCGGGTCGGCGGTGAAGCGGAAACCGTCGAGCGTGCCGATTGCTTCCCCTTCGACGCTCAGCGTGCCGTCGCTCGCATCGACCGCGACGCGCTGCTCGCCGCCGCGCACCTTCAAATCTTTGAGCAAGACCGCCGTGCGCCGATCGACGAAACGCTGCGTCAGCCGCAGGTGGAGCGCGTCGGACAATCGGTCCTCGAGCGCGCGCGTGCGATCCGACCATTCGGCCCCATCGGCGAGCCAGCCGGGGCGGTGCGCGGCATAGGTCCACGTCCGCGCCGCCGAGATGCGCCCCGACAGCGTCGCGATGTCGCCCGCGACATTGTCGAGCGCGGCGACCTCGCTGGCGATCCACGCGGGCGGCAGCGTCCCGTCGCCTTCGCTCAAGTGCCGGAACACCCGCCCCACCAGCCGCGCGTGCTGCTCGGGGCCGGTCTTGCGATAGTCGGGGAGCTGGCAAGCCGCCCACAGGCGCTTGAGCATCGCGTGGCCGCGCGCGCGCTCCATCACCCACGGCTCGCCCGCGAGGCGCTTGAGCACCGCGAAGTCGATGGCGTCGTCGGCGCGCACGAGTTCCCTCGCGCGCGGCAGTTCCTCGAGGCTGGCGATGAGGCGCGGCAGCGTCTGGAACTCGAGTCCCGCGTTGCGCCACACCAGATGCGTCAGCGGCGGGAAGCGGTGCGCCTCGATCGCCTCGATCTCCTCCGCGTCGAAGGTCTGCGCGGCGTCCTGGCCGAGCTGCGCGACGCCGAAGCTGCCATCGCGCTGGTGCCGTCCGGCGCGGCCGGCGATCTGCGCCATTTCGCTGACGCTCAGCCGCCGGTGTCGCCGCCCGTCGAACTTGTGCAGGCTGGCGAACGCGACGTGCGCGATATCCATGTTGAGGCCCATGCCGATGGCATCGGTGGCGACGAGATAATCGACCTCGCCCGACTGGTACATCGCGACCTGCGCATTGCGCGTGCGCGGGCTGAGCCCGCCCATCACCACCGCCGCACCGCCCTTGTGCCACCGCAGCATCTCGGCGAGCGCATAGACTTCGGCGGCGGTGAACGCGACGATCGCGGTGCGCTTGGGCAGGCGGCTGAGCTTCTTCGGCGGCGCATAGGCGAGCGTCGAGAAGCGCGGACGCGTCACGATCTCGGCATCGGGGAGCATGCGGCGGATGAGCGGGCGCAGCGTCTCGGACCCGAGGATCATCGTCTCGGCATAACCGCGCGCGTGCAGCATGCGGTCGGTGAAGACATGCCCGCGCTCGGGGTCGGCCCCGACCTGCCCCTCGTCCAAAGCGACGAACGCGACGGCGCGGTCGCCGGGCATCGATTCGGCGGTGCACAGGAAATAGCGCGCGGTGGCAGGAAGGATCTTCTCCTCGCCGGTGATCAGCGCGACCTGGGGCGCACCTTTGATCGCCACGACCTTGTCATAGACCTCGCGCGCCAGCAGGCGGAGCGGGAAGCCGATCATCCCCGAGACATGGCCGCACATGCGCTCGACCGCGAGATGGGTTTTGCCCGTGTTGGTGGGGCCGAGAACTGCCGTGAGTGAAGGACGGAGCAAACCGCTCATGCAGCCCAACTGGGGGCGGCGGGGGCCGGGGACAAGCCCGGCAACGCGGGGACGCTCGCTCTGCTCATCGGTTCCTATGAAACGTCTGGGCGTGAAGCGAAGGTGACACGAACCGGCGCGCGATTCAAGTGACCGTTCAAAGACGGCGATTCGTCGCAAGCCCTTGATTCACGGCGGCTCGTGCCATTGACTTGGAACGGCGGCGAAGCGACGGCTGAACCCCGGCAATACGGGCGGCGACGGGGGCTAAAGTCTTGTTTCAGGCGGGGGGACGCGGGGGCGAACTGGCGCTTGCGGCAGACGGTTTTTTGCCGCGCCTCGGGGTGCCGGCCATCACGCTGCCGCGCGTCGCCGGACGCCTGGCCGACAGCGCCTTCGTCGACCGCCTCGCCGCCACCGAACTGTGCGTCGATCTCGGCGACCGC